>CAYNYN010000041.1:0-12818 GCA_964401445.1 uncultured Saprospiraceae bacterium
CTCGTTCCCCAAGGCCGGTTTTCCCCAAACCATTTTTTGTTTTGGGTATAGCATGCTGGTCACTGCACCACCAGCGTGGTGCGCCACCACTGGCCGTTTTGCCATACGAGCAGGAAGCAGGCGCCTTTCGGCAAATGGCGCACTTCGAGGCGTCGCTCGGCGCCTTCCGGCAAACGGCCCCCTTCGAGCAGGCGGCCGTCGGTGCCGACGAAGGCCCAGGTGAGGGCGCCCTGCGGCAGGCCCTCGAGCACCACGTGGTCGGTGGCGGGGTTGGGGTAGCAGCGCAGGGGCTGCACGTTCACCTCTGTGGCGGGCGTCACCAGCTCGTGCCAGCGCGCCTCGAACTCCTGCAGGAAGAGGTTGGCGATGCCGGCATCGTGCAGGATGAGCGTGTTTTCGTCGTTGATGTGGTCGGCCGACCAGGTCCAGTTGTGCGAGCCGGTGACCACGGCCGTGGCCGGGCCGGGCACCTGCGCATCCACGATGGCGTACTTGTGGTGGATCATCTCGTCGGGAGGGTGGTCGGTCACGTTGAGGCCCTGGGCCAGCAGGTACGGGTACTCGTTGCCCTGGTCGATGATGGCGCGCACGTCGCGGCCCTGCTGGTGGGCCTGCACCAGGGCGTCGCCCAGCGGGTCGGAGGTGAAGGTCCACATGGCCACCTCGATGTCGTGCTGGGCCGCCTCGAGCGTGCCGATGATGTGGCTTTCGGTATGATCGGAAGGCGAGAAGTAGCACTCCACCTCGATGCCGCCGATGGTGAACAGGTGGGGCGTGTTGTCGGTCTTGTCCTCGCCGAAGCGCGCCTGCGTGTAGTCGGGCTGGGGGCCGCTGCTGCCCCACATCTCCTCGAACTCGGTGGTGTAGGCCTGGGCCAGCGCCTGATCGCGGATGATCAGCACGTTGTTGTAGTCTTCGAACATGTTGCCGTTGGTGAAATTCATCGAGCCGGCCACGACGGTGGCCTTGTCGGGCAGGGCGGCATCCACCACGATGAACTTGTTGTGCATGATGCCATCGCCCGGGCTGCCGTAGAAGACGGGGAAGGGCGGGGGCGGGTCGAAGGCCGAGTTCCAGGTCTGGTTGTCGGTCAGCACGCGCACGCGCACGCCGCGCTGGTGGGCCGCCTTGAGGGCATTGACCACGAACTCGCGCGAGGTGTTGTACACGCAGTAGTCGATCGTTTCCTCGGCGCTGTCGATCAGGTCGAGGATGGCCTGCTCGATCACCTGGCCGCCGATGCCGTCGGGCAGGGGACCGGTCGATACGGTGGTGTCCACCGAGCGGGTGAAATACACGCGAATGGTTCCGTTCGTCTGTCCATGCGCTTGCGCAAAAAAGGCGAGCGCGAGCAGGCACGCCAGCAGGCGGCCGCGCGCGACGCGATACTCGTTGGCGGAAAGGTTCATCATGCGGGCTGGTTTGTTTGCCAGCGCAATGATCCGAAAAAATGGGCGAGCGGGCTCGGCCCGACGCTCATTTGAAAATGGAGAAAAATGGGGGGAGAGCGTTTACGAGGCTTGCAAAGCCTCGCAAACGCACATCCACGGGAAAATCAGTTATCCTTCGTTTTGGCCAGCAAGGTGGGAATCACATCGGGATCCCATCCTCGATGAATCCAAACTGGCCGGGATTTCCCCTTGCGGTAGAGAATGAATGTAGGGAACAGCTCGAATTGGGAGTGGCAGTCGTTTAGCAGGAGCATGTTGGAATGGGCGTACCAGTTGTTTGCTGTGGCCTTTTCCATATAACCCTGCGAGGGCGGATCGTATTCTACCCAGGTAGTCGGTATTTTTTCCGCTACGTTTTGCTTGGCAAATTGGGCTTTTGCCCGCCAGCAAAAGCCACAGGTGGGCGAAGAAATCACGACCAGATGCCACGGCACAGTCTCGGGCTGGAAGGAGACCTGCTCGAAAGTGCCACAGGCCTTGATTTTCTGCCAGGGGCGGTAGTAATAGTACTTGCATCCGCCAAATATGATCAGAAATGTAAATAGCGAAAAGGCCCTGAAAATAATCGAACTTTTCATGCGGTGTTCTGGAAAAGTTGGTTACCAAATCGGGACGTCAAAATTAAGTGTTTGCGGATTTGCCGCCACAAAATGGTTTTAGCAACCCCGATAAAATCAGCGCCTGTCCCGACTTGTCGGAAACAGGCAGTGACGCCCCCAACGGCAGTGGCACCCCTTACGAGTCTTGGCAGGCTGTGACGACGTCCACGTTAAGAATGTGCATAGTCTCTGTCGTCGCGAACAGCCTATCGGAAAAGCGAGCTTTCAAAACCACAGCTTTCAGGCGCAGACAACGCAGGTTTTTCTGGTTGAGGGTTTCACTCCTCACTCCTCACTCTTCTCTCCTCACCGTCTCTCCGTCTCTTCTTCCCACTCAGAACGCCCACTCCAGCCGCAGGCTGGGCGCGAGGTACTGCAGGCGCACCAGGTCGTCGGCGCCTTTTCTCCAGTCTTTTTCGAAGCGCAGGGCCACGTTTGCCGAAAGGCCGCGCCACAGATGGCGCCCCATGCCCAGGTGCACCGACCAGGTGTGCAGGTCGAGGCGGTGCTGGTCGAAGGATACGGGGATCTTGTACTCGCCTTGCGCGCCGAAGAACTCGTAGCGCAGTTGCTGCCGGATCGGCTGGCGCGCCGTGATGCCGGCACCGATCATGGGCTGCCACTTGCCCCATTGCCCCTGCCAGCCCAGCACCACGGGCAGCTCCAGGAAGCGCAGGTCGTCGGCGTAGATGTCGTGCAGTGCGTCGCCCGGGCTTTCCGGTTCGATCTGTGGGAAGGTGGCGAGCGCGTCCTCGTCTTCCACCTTGAACGTCTGCGTGGTCAGCCCGATGCCCGATTGCAGGAAGGCATGGCCGGCGAAGTGGAGGCGAGCGTGCAGGCGCCAGCTCGTGCCCTGCATGTCTTCGAAGCCCTTGTCGGCAAAGATGGCCGGTCCTGCCTCGATGCCGGCACTGAGGCCCGTGGGCACGAAGTGGCTCCACAGCGGCAGCTCGGGCGTGTGGTCGAGCTGCGGGGGCAGCAGGATGCGGTCGTCGTCGAGCAAGGGATCGCGGCGGCGCAGCGGATCGACGGGCTGCAGCGCTGCCAGGCCGATGGCCGGGGCAGCGGCATAGCGACTGCGGTCGATGGCCGACGGGCGGCTGTCTTTTGCCGCAAGGCTGAGCGGCGGGATGGTTACGCGATAGGTACCCCCCAGGCCGGGGTGCAGGCGATCGTCAGGACCGCCTGCCCCGCCCGGGTTCGATTGTTTCCACGTGGAAACGATGGGGTTGAAGGGTGTGAAAAGCGAATGAGTCTGGTTTTTTGGGGGCTGCGCCACGGCAGCAAGGTCATCGGCATAGCGGATCAGCACGATGGTGTCGCGCGTGGTATGCCACTTTTCCACGACGATGGTGTCGCGCACGTGGGTATGTGCCGTGCTGGGGGTGGTAGGCGTGCCGGTGCGGCCCAGCCACCAGCCCAGCAGCAGGCCGGCGGGGAAGAGCAGCCACCACCAGCCGAGCGGGATGCGTCGGCGGGGCCGGCCCAGGGCGTCCAGCTTCTGCAGCATGTCCTTGCGAGCGGCCGGGCTGGGCTCGAACGCGGGCGGTCGCTGGAGGATCTCCCTGATTTTTTTGTCGAAGTAATTGTCGTTCATACCGGGGTCAGGTTCGTTTCTTCAATTCCTTTTGCGCAAGCAGCTCCTGCAGCTTGCGCCGGGCCTTGGCCAGGTTCGACTTCGAGGCGCCCACGCTGATGCCCAGCTCGTCGGCAATGTCCTGATGGGTATAGCCTTCCAGCACGTACAGTACGAACACGGCGCGATAGCCGGGCGTGAGTTGCTGCAAGAGGGCGATGACGTCTTCATATTCCAGGGTTTCCAGGGCGTCGTTGGTGATGGGGGGCAGCTCGCGGGCGTGGTAGTCCTGCAGCTCGTCGAAGCTGTCCTGTTTGTGGTGCTTGCGGTGGTAATCGATGGCCGTATTGATCATCACGCGGCGCAGCCACGGCTTGAACGGCAGGCTGCCGTCGTACTGGTCCAGCCGCGTGAATACCTTCAGGAATCCGTCGTTCACCATCTCTTCGGCCTCTTCCCGGTTGCGGGCATAGGGCAGACACACCGACATGGCGTAGCTGAAGAACAGCTCGTACAGCTTCATCTGGCTGGCGCGGTTGCCCCGCCTGCATCCGTCTATGATCAAATCCAGGTTGATTGACGCCGTCTCCATGGGTTTTTCTTCGCGTATCAGTCCGTACGGCCTTGGGGCGTGGCAGGGTTGCCCGGCAGGAGTTTTTTTTTGCGGCAGCGCAAAAGTGTCGAAGATCACAGAACAAGGTAACGGAAATCAGTTGAATACTTGAATCCATGTGGGTACATTTGTCTGTGATACGCATTCCGTACACCAAAACGAGATAGCCATGAAAAAGAACATGGGACAAGTGGATCGCATCCTGCGCATCGTGATTGCCGTGCTGATCGGCGCCTTGTGGTACATGGACAAGATCGAGGGCACGCTGGCTACGGTGCTGCTCGTCATCGGCGCCGTTTTTCTGGTGACGGCGCTGGTGGGCACCTGCCCGCTGTACTCGGCGCTCGGCATCAGCACCAGCAAGGGCGAAGGCTGAAAGCCGTAGTTATGCATGGAAAACGAGGGACGATGAACGCCTGCCATCCGGCTCCGTTCATCGTCCTTTTTTCTACATTTGCTCGCGCAAACCGCTGAATGCCTTGAAAACCACGGCCCTCATACTCGCCTCATGGATGTTGCTGGGCGGTCTGTTTCCGCGGACCGACTTCTCGCAGTTGCTCCACCTGCGGGCCCTGGCCGACCACTACCGGCTGCACCAGCAGGAGGCGGCCGCCATGGGGCAGGCGTTCGGCCCGTTCGACTTTCTGTGGCTGCATTTCGTCGAAGGCGACTCGCATCGCCATGCCGACAGCCGGCAGCACGAAGAACTTCCCTGCCACCACGTCTGCTCCTGCGTGCACGTGTTCGTGCAGCAGCTCACCGCCACGTTGCCCGAGGTGCAGGAGTTCGCAGTGGTGGAGCGTAGTTTCCGTCTTCCTTCTTTCTACCTCCTCGATGTCGTGACCGACTTCTTCCGTCCGCCGGCCCGCTTCTGATTCTTCCCGCCCTTTTTTCTTCAGGCTTTCGCCAAATACCGCCCTGCGCGGCCTGCACCTGACGCGTGCGGCCGAACCCGAGGGTGCGTGCAAGCCTGCGTTTTTTCCCATTCCAAATAAAAACGGAAGAAGATGATTCAAACGATCATCCGCTTGTCCGTGCGGCACAAGCTGCTCGTCGTGCTGGGCACGATCGGGCTGATGGCCGCCGGCATATACAACCTCATGCACCTGCCCATCGATGCGGTGCCCGACATCACCAACAACCAGGTGCAGGTGGTCACCGTCTCGCCCTCGCTGGCACCGCAGGAGGTCGAGCAGTTCATCACCTACCCTGTCGAGGTGTCGGTGGCCAACATCCCCGACGTGGTCGAGATCCGGTCGGTCTCGCGCTTCGGCCTGTCGGTGGTCACGGTGGTGTTCGACGACCACGTGCCCGTGCTCGATGCGCGCCAGTACGTCAAGGAACAGATCGCCCTGGCGGCCGAGGAGATCCCGCCCGGCCTGGGCACGCCCGAGCTGATGCCCATCACCACGGGCCTGGGTGAGATCTACCAGTACGTGCTGGCCGTGCAGCCCGGCTACGAGGACCGCTACGACCCCATGACGCTGCGCACCATCCAGGACTGGATCGTCAAGCGGCAGCTGGCCGGCACGCCCGGCATCATCGAGGTGAGCAGCTTCGGCGGCTACCTCAAGCAGTACGAGGTGGCGCTCGACCCGGCGCGCATGCAGGCCCTCGGCGTCACCATCCAGGACGTGTACGACGCCCTCGAGCGCAACAACCAGAACAGCGGCGGCAGCTACATCGAAAAGACGCACACGGCCTGGTACATCCGCACCGAGGGCGTGGTGCAGTCGCTCGACGAGATCGGCCGCATCGAGGTGGCGCGCCGCGGCGGCGTGCCCGTGCTGGTGCGCGACGTGGCCGAGCTGCGCTACGGCCATGCCAAGCGCTTCGGCGCCATGACCATGGACGGCAAGGGCGAAGTGGTGGGCGGCATCGCCCTCATGCTCAAGGGCGCCAACAGCTACGAGGCCGTGGCCAACGTCAAGGAGCGCATCGAGCGCATACGGCAGGGTTTGCCGGAAGGCATCGACATCTACCCCTACCTCGACCGCGCCCGACTGGTGGACAAGACCATCGCCACGGTGCGCAACAACCTGCTCGAGGGCGGCCTCATCGTCATCGTGGTGCTGGTGCTGCTGCTGGGCGACCTGCGCGCGGGCCTCATCGTGGCTTCGGTCATCCCTCTGGCCATGCTCTTTGCCGTCATCCTGATGAACCGCTTCGGCATCATGGCCAACCTCATGTCGCTGGGCGCCATCGACTTCGGCATCGTGGTGGACGGCGCCGTCATCATCGTCGAGGGCGTGATGCACACGCTGTTCACCTGGTACGTGGGGCGGCAGTTGACGCAGGCCGAGATGGACGAGCTGGTGACCGAGTCGGCGGCCAAGCTGTTCCGCTCGGCCGTGTTCGGGGTGGGCATCATCCTGCTGGTGTTCGTGCCCATCATGACGCTCACGGGCGTCGAAGGCAAGATGTTCCGGCCCATGGCGCTCACCTTCAGCTTCGCCATCCTCGGCGCCATGATCCTGTCGCTGACGTGGGTGCCCGCCATGGCGGCCCTGCTGCTGCCCAAGAAGGTGCGCAGCCACCACTCGTTTGCCGACAGGCTGGTCGGGGCGCTGCGGCGCGCCTACCAGCCCCTGATCGAGGGGGTGCTGCGCCGCGCCTGGATGGTGCTGGGCGTAGCCGTGGCCCTGTTCGCGCTGGCCTTCCTCACCTTCCGCAGCATGGGTGCCGAGTTCATCCCCACGCTCGAAGAGGGCGACCTGGCCATGCAGATGACCATCCCGCCGGGCAGCTCGCTCGAGGAGAGCATCCGCACCGCCACCGAGGCCGAACGCATCCTGCTGGAGCAATTTCCCGAGGTGCGCCACGTGGTGTCCAAGATCGGCACGGCCGAGGTGCCCACCGACCCCATGGCCATCGAGAGCGCCGACATCATGATCATCCTCGAGGAAAAAGACGATTGGGTGAGCGCCCGCACGCGCGAGGAGCTCGTGGCCAAAATGAAAAAGGCCCTCGAAGCCATCCCCTGGGCTACCTTCGACTTCACGCAGCCCATCCAGCTGCGCTTCAACGAGCTGATGACCGGCGCCAAGACCGACGTGGCCGTCAAGATCTTCGGCGAGGACACCGAGACGCTCAAGCAGCTGGCCGACCGCGCCGCGGCCATCATCCGCCGCATCCCGGGTGCGGGCGACGTGCAGGTCGAGCAGACCGAGGGGCTGCCCCAGCTCGTCATCGAGTACGACCGCGACCGCATGGCGCGCTACGGCCTCGACATCGCCACGCTCAACCGCACCGTGCGCGCCGCCTTCGCCGGCGAGCCGGCCGGCGTCGTCTTCGAAAACGAACGCAAGTTCGACCTGGTGGTGCGGCTGGCGCCCGCCTATCGGCAGGACGTCGACCTCAACAACCTCTTCGTCTCGGCACCCGACGGCCACCTGGTGCCGCTGGGCGAGGTGGCACGCGTCCACTACACCGAGGGGCCCATGCAGATCTCGCGCGAGCAGGCACAGCGCCGCATCGTCATCGGCGTCAACGTGCGGGAGCGCGACGTGGCCAGCCTCGTGGCCGACATCGAACAGGCGCTCGGCCAGGAGCTGGAGCTACCGCCGGGCTACTTCGTCACCTATGGCGGTCAGTTCGAGAACCTGCAGGCGGCCCAGGCGCGTCTCATGGTGGCCGTGCCGGTGGCCCTGGCCCTCATCTTTTTGTTGCTCTACTTCACCTTCGGCAAAATCAAGTACGCACTCATGATCTTCACCGCCGTACCCATGTCGGCCATCGGCGGCGTGTGGGCGCTGTGGCTGCGCGGCATGCCGTTCAGCATCTCTGCCGGCGTGGGCTTCATCGCCCTGTTCGGCGTGGCCGTGCTCAACGGCATCGTGCTCATCGCCCACTTCAACCGGCTGCGCTACGAGCGCGGCATGAGCGACCTGAAAGAGGTGATCGTCACGGGTGCGCGCGAGCGCCTGCGCCCCGTCATCATGACGGCCACGGTGGCGGCGCTGGGCTTCCTGCCCATGGCCCTGTCGACCAGCAACGGCGCCGAGGTGCAGCGCCCCCTGGCCACCGTCGTCATCGGCGGCCTCATCACGGCCACGCTGCTCACCCTCTTCGTCATGCCGGCACTCTACTGGCTCGTCAACCGCCACCTGAAGCGCCCGCTGGCGCCGCCGGCCGGCACTGCGGCCTTCGCCCTCCTCATGCTGGCGCTTCCGCAAATGGCGCATGCCTTCCAGTCGCCACAGGTGGACACGCTCGTGGCACGGGCGCTGGCCCGCCATCCGGCGCTCGAGGCTGCCGAGCTGCGCGTGCGGCAGGCCGAGTGGGGCATTTCGCTTGCGCAAAAAACGGATCCCCTGCAGGTCACCCTGCAGGCCGGCCAGCTCGACGATCCGTCGTGGGGCAGCTACAGCATCGGTCTGATGCAGCCGCTGCCCCGTTTTGCCGAAAGGCGCGCCGGCAGGCAAATGGCCGAAGCCGCCGTACAGGCCGCGCAGGCCCGGCGCCAGCTCACGGCGCACGAGCTGCGCTACCGCATCGCGCTGGCCTGGGCCGACTACGCGCTGGCGGTGCGCCTGCGGCGCCACTTCGAGCAGCAGCAGACCGCCGTGGCCCGATACCTCGAACGGGTCGAGGCGGCGGTGCGCGCCGGCGAATACGGACGGCTCGAGCTCATGCTGGCGCGCCAACTGCAGTCGGAGGTGGGGCGCCAGCTCGCCGATAGCCGCCGCGCCGAGGCCGAAGCCGAGCAGGTGCTGCGGCAGGCCGCCCTCTACGACGGCCCCCTGCCCGAGGTGCCGCCGACGGCCGTCCCCTGGCCGATGCCCGACACGCTGGCACAGGCCGATCCGTGGCTGGCCCCGCTGCGTGCCCGCCAGCAGGAGGCGCGCGCCGGCGAAGCGCTGGCCAAAGCCATGTATCGCCCGCACGTAGCCGTGGGGCTGCAGCAGCAGAAGCTGGGCGAATTCACGGGCCTGTTGTCGTTGCAGGCAGGCGTGCAGGTGCCCCTGTGGCGCAAGTCGCTGCGCGCAGCCGAAGAGCAGGCCCGCCTCGAAACGCTCGTGGCCGGCAAGGAGCTGGAACAGCGCCAGGCCGAGCTGGCACGCCAGCGCGCCCGCCTCGCCGCGCGCGTGCACACGCTGCAGCAGAGCCTCGACGCATGGGGGCGCGCCCTGCCCGAGACGGCAGCCACCCTGCGCCAACTGGCCGACCAGCAACTGGCCGCCGGCGAGACCGACTACCTCACCTGGTACCAGTCGGTGCAGCAGGCCATGAAGATGGAACGCGACTACCTGGAACTCGTCGGCGCATGGAATCGCGCCCTGATCGAGTGGCAGTATTGGTTGGGGCAGTGATGCTGGTTTGAAGTTTAAAGTTTAAGGTTTATAGTTTAAAGTTTTGTGTTGATAGTCAGGTGTTTGTGTGTGATTTGTTTTCCATCGTCCATCGTCTATCGTCCATTTTTTCAAAAACGAATGAAAATGATCCGTATAACCAATCTCTTCATCCTTTCAGGCCTGGTGATGGCCATGGCCTTCCTGACGTCCTGCGGCAGCGGCGACAAGGCCGAGATGAGCAGTGATGCCGCAGCAGGTGCTGACGCACACGTTTCGGCAGGGTTGGCTGCATCTGCCAGCGTCGAATGGGGCGTGCCCCTGCGGATGAAGCTGTCGCAGCCGCTGCGCGTGACGGCCAGCGTAGAGGTGCCGCCGCAGAGCCTCGCTTCGGTACACAGCCCCGTGGCCGGCTACGTGCAGACGCTCAGGTACCTGCCCGGCGACCACGTGCGCAAGGGCACCCTGCTGTGCACCCTGACCCATCCCGAGCTGGTGCGCCTGCAGCGCGACTACCTCGAGGCGCGCGCCCGCCTCAAATTTCTCGAAAGCGAAAAGGCGCGCAAGGAGCAGCTGGCCGCCGTCGATGCGGCCTCGCGCCGCACCTTCGAGGAGGTGACTGCCGAGTACGAGGCCACGCGCGCCCGCGTGCAGGCACTGCGCACCGAGCTGCAGCTCATCGGGCTGCCGGTCGGCAAGATCGAGGCGGGCGAGCTGCAGACGGCCCTCGCCATCCACGCGCCCGTGAGCGGCTACGTGGCCGAGGTGGCCATCAACCGGGGCAAGCTGGTGCATCCCGAAGACCTGCTCTACGAGATCGTGGACGACAGCCACGTCCACCTCGAGCTGCAGGTCTTCGCCAAGGACCTGCCGCGCATCCGCAAGGGGCAGCGCGTGCTGGCCTTCCGGCCGGGCACGACCGACACGCTCGATGCCGAAGTGCACCTCATTAGCCACAAGGTGGATGCCGACAAGGGCACGGCAGTGGTCCATGCCCACTTCGAAAAGGAGCCCGTGGGCATCGCCCCGGGTACCGTGGTGCAGGCGCTCGTCCTGGCCGACGAAGCCGAGGTATGGGCCTTGCCCGAAGACGCCGTGATACAGGAAGGCGGAAAAACCTGGGTGATGATGCGGGAAGCCGATGGAAAGGTTTTCCGAAAGGAAATAACGATCGGCCGCCGGCACGATGGCTTTGTCGAATGGGTCGATTTTCCCCCCCAGATGGAAGGCGAGGTGGCACTGAAGGGCGCGTGGTATTTGAGCGGGAGTGAGAGTAGTAAAGAATGAGGAGAAGGTATTTTGTGTCTTACTGTGTGAGAAATGGGGGGCTTTGAAAGGCGAAACCGCAACGATTTAATCGTTCCAAGTCGGGTGTGGGCGCAGACGTTTGCAGACCTTGTCAAGGTGGCTAAACGTCTGCCAGCCCTGCCTGCGCGATAGGGAAAGGGGAGCGGGTGGGGTGCTTGGAAGACCGTGGTTTTTGTCCGCTTTGCTGGCGACAAGCCACGATCGCGGCGCCTCGTCACCCAGAATAGTTTCCCCAAGGTCCTGTCACAGTTTTCATCGGAAAGCGCGAAAGGTGATTTCCTTCCATTTTTTTTTTGGTGAAGCAACCCGGCAGGCAGGCCTTTCCGTAAGGGTTCCGTGAAATGTGCCTCGGAAGTGGTTTGATGAGGTATTCAAATTTTTTTCAAAAAACCAGATGGACACATGACACGGAAGGAATTTCTCGGGAAGCTCGGCCTCGGCGCCGCGTTCGTACTCACCTCGGCCTGCCTCGGTGGTTGCACCAAAGAGCCGATCACGGCAGTGGACTTCACCCTCGATCTGAACGATCCGGCAAACGCCGCCCTGCAAACCCCGGGGGGCTACGTGGTGGTGGACCGCGTGGTGGTCGCCCGCACCATGGACGGCGACTATGTTGCCGCCACCCGCATCTGCAGTCATGAAGGCAAATGGCAGGTCATCCTGAAGGACGACGAGTGGTACTGCACGGCGCATGGCGCCCGCTTCGACCTGCAGGGCAATGGCCTGAACAGCAAAGGCAGCAAGGGGATTGCCGTGTACCAGACCGAACTGAACGGCAACTTGCTACATGTATTTGGATAAACTCCAAATCAACCAAACCGAATGAAAAGGAAAACGAGCTTCATAGGGGGTGCGGCCCTCGCGGTGCTGGCCCTGTGGATGGTGATGGCGGCCTTCGAGGCGCCGCAGGTGGTGCCCAACAACGCCTGGACCGAGGAGACGCCCGTGTACGAGGCGCTCTGGGCCATGGGTGAGCCCTATCCCAAACACTGGTTCCGCTACGACCGCCAGATGGTCAAGCGGGGCGAGGAGATCGTGAAATACGGGCGCACCATCGGCCCCGACGGCAAGCGCAGCAAGTACGTGAGCAAGTACTACGTGTGCACCACCTGCCACAACATCGAGCGCGAAGATCCCGACCTGCGCGTCAGCGACCCGGAGGCGCGCCTGCCCTACGTCAAGAAGAAGGGCATCCCCTTCTTGCAGGGCACCACCTTCAGGGGCATCGTCAACCGCGAGAGCTGGTACAACGACGACTACGTGCGCAAGTACGGTGAAGAGAAAATTCAAAGAGCCCACAAGTCGCTGCGCGAAGCCATCCAGTTGTGCGCCATCGAGTGCTCGCAGGGGCGCCCCATGGAGCGCTGGGAGATCGATGCGGTGCTGGCCTATTACTGGACGCTGCAGTGGAAGCTGGGCGACCTGGGGCTGACGAAGGAAGACCTGGCGCGCCTCAACGCGATCCGGCAGGATCCGGCGCGCTATGAGGAAGGCCGCAAGTGGCTCAAGAGCCTCTACTTGCAGAAGTCGCCCGCCCACTTCTTCGATGCACCGCCCGACAAGGTGAAGGGTTACGGCTTCAAGGGCGATCCGGCCATCGGCAAGGACATCTACGAGCTGAGCTGTCAGTACTGCCACCGTCCTGGCGGCGTGTCGCACCTCATCCTCGACGATGCGCGCACCACCTTCGAGTGGATGAAGAAGTACATCACCAAAGACAGCCACCTGTCGCTCTACCAGATCATCGCCTATGGCACCTACGCCATCCCGGGCCACCGGCCCTACATGCCGCACTATCCGCTGGAGCGCATGAGCAAGAAACAGGTGGAGGACCTGCGTGCCTACATCGAGCTGCGCGCCGATGGCGGCACGCTGCCCGGCGACGATCCGGCAGGGCCGTTCTTCTACAGGAATGCTTCCGATGAGTAGGCCCGAGCAGCGCCCGGCCCTCGGGTCGGGTTTTGCGGAAGCAAAAACAAT
>CAYNYN010000041.1:12918-16763 GCA_964401445.1 uncultured Saprospiraceae bacterium
GACACCACTTCGCTGGCTGGCGATTGCCCGCCCGACAAGGTGATCTTCCAGTACGAGGTGCTGCCTATCATCGTGTCGAATTGTGCCATGAGTGGCTGCCACGACGTCCAATCACACAAGGAAGGCTTGCGGCTCGTCGATTACGAGGGCGTCATGGAGATCGTCAGGCCGGGCAAGCCCAACAAGAGCAAGCTGATCAAAACGCTGGCCGTATGGGGGAACGAAGACGGCGACGATGCCATGCCGCCCCCGCCCATGGATCCGCTCTCGGAGCAGGAATACCTCACCATCAAGACCTGGATCGAGCAGGGTGCCGAAAACATCATCTGCAATCCGGGCTGCGACACCACGGTCTTCACCTTCAGCGGGGCGGTGTATCCCATCATCGAGCAAAGCTGCCTGGGCTGCCACAACAACAGCCTGCAGTCGGGCAACGTCAACCTCGAAGGCTATGCCAACGTGAAAGCTGCGGCCGACAACGGCAAGCTGCTGGGCAGCATCCAGTGGGATGCCGGGTACGTGCCCATGCCGCCCAGCGGCAGCAAGCTGCCCGATTGCCAGATCACCCAGATCCGAAAGTGGATCGAGGCAGGAGCACCGAATGATTGAGACAGAGTGAAGGGGAGACGGCGTGACAGAGTGAGGGAGGAGTTAGAAGAGAGGGGTGAAGCGTTGCGCGTCGTTGCGACTTTGCGCGAGGCCAACCCTCAACCATTTTTTTCAGGGATTTCAACTATCAAACCACAAAATTGCCAAGCTTCATGCAGTCGAAAAAACGTGTGATCGTAGCGATGTGGGCGCTCGTGTTGAGCATGCCGAGCTGCTATTACGACAACCGGGAAGACCTGTTCCCCGAGGTGACGGCCTGCGACACGACCAATGTCTCGTATGCGGCCGACGTGCTGCCCGTGCTGGAGAGTCAGTGCCTGGGCTGCCACAACACCGCCAGTCAGCAGGGCAACGTCAACCTCGAAGGCTACGACAACGTGCGGGCATATGCCCAAAACGGGAGGCTGTATGGCTCGATCGCCTGGCTGAACGGCTATTCAGCCATGCCGCCGGCCGGCAGCCAGCTGCCCACCTGCACCATCGACAAGATCAAGGCGTGGGTCGATGCAGGAGCGCCGAATAATTGAGAGGAGAGAGGAGAGAAGAGTGATGGAGTGACGACAGAGTGAGAAGCGGCGTTTGCGAGCCTTTTCAGAGGCTCGTAAACGTGCGGGCCAAGCTTGGGAATAGAAGCCCGAAAGGGAGACAGAGAGGCAGAGTGACGGAGTGAAGGAGGGACAACGTGAGGGGGTGAGGCGCTGCGCGTGCCAAACCCTCAACGCTACACGCTCAACGCTCAACCATTTGTTTTTGAAGAAAAATCAACCATGAAAAGACACTGGATCGTTTGCCTGCTGCTGACCGTTTGGGGTGCAGGCGCTTTCGCGCAAAACAACAGCATCGTGCACCGCACCTTTCGCGGCCTGCGCGTGATCAACGGCCATTCGGTGGAGACGCTCTACGAGGGCGAGCTCGAGTTTCTGATCGAGCACCGTTTCGGACGCATCAATGGCGGCCTGTACGAGCTGTTCGGCCTCGATCAGGCCACCATGCGCATGGGCCTCGACTACGGCATCACCAACCGGCTCAACGTGGGCGTGGGGCGCAGCACCTACGGCAAGCACCTCGACGCCTACGTCAAGTACAAGCTGGCGGGCCAGACCATCGACGACCGCATTCCCGTGACCTTGACGCTGGTCTCCACGGTGGCCGCCAACATGCTGCGGCCGGTCGATCCGGAGCGGCCCATGCCCGTGCAGTCGCGCCTGGCCTACACCCACCAGGTGCTGCTGGCGCGCAAGTGGAGCGACCGCTTCAGCACGCAGCTCATGCCCACCTTCGTGCACTACAACCTGGTCGATACGCGCGACGAGCACAACGACGTGTTCGCCATGGGCTTTGCGGCGCGCGTGCAGCTCACGAAAAACCTGGCCATCACGGGCGAGTACTACTACAAGCTGCCGGGCCAGCTCGCCGCCGACAAATTTGACCCCATCGGCATCGGTTTCGACATCAACACGGGCAGCCACGTGTTTCAGCTGCATTTCACCAATGCCCAGAGCATGATCGAAAAAGCCTTCATCGGCGAGACGCGGGGCGACTGGCTGGCCGGCGACATCCAGTTCGGCTTCAACATGTCGCGACTGTTCAAGCTCAAGGGGCGCAGGTACTGAGCCTTGCCGCGCCAGGAGGCTGCGTGTGCAGGTGGCAAAAAGCCTTTTTGCAGGACGTAGGAGCGCAGCAAATTTTTTTCTGAGAAAAGAGTGAAGGACGCATGAGAAATGCGTCCTTTTTTAATTTTGGCGCTCATTCCACCTCTGTCTATCCATCCGATCCGGGACGCTTTTTTTGTTAAAACCAACTTTAAAAGCCTGATTATGTATTGGTTGATGATCGTTGTCTTCGTGGTGGGCTACCTGATGATCGCCCTGGAGCACCCCCTTCGGATCGACAAGGCAGCACCGGCCCTGCTGGCCGGCATGATCACCTGGACCCTGCTGGTGATTGGCGGCGAGGAGGTTTTTCAGATGACAGGGGTGGACGTGCACGGCGACGCCATGCATTACATCACCGAGTCGCTGGCCGAGCACGTGAGTGAGATCGCCGAGATCCTGTTCTTTCTGCTGGGCGCCATGACCATCGTCGAGCTGGTGGACGCCCACGAAGGCTTCAAGGTGGTGACCGATCGCATCGTCACCGACAACCGCGTCAAGCTCATCTGGATCATTTCCATCATCGCCTTCTTCTTCTCGGCGGCGCTGGACAACCTGACCACCTCGATCGTGATGGCCGCCCTTTTGCGCAAGCTGCTGAGCAACAAGGAAAACCTCTGGTTCTTCGGCGGCATGGTGGTCATCGCGGCCAATGCGGGCGGCGCCTGGTCGCCCATCGGCGACGTGACCACCATCATGCTCTGGATCGGCGGCCAGGTGACGGCCTGGAACATCGTCAAGGCGGTCTTCGTGCCCAGCGTCCTGGCCATCCTGGTGCCGCTACTCGTCCTTTCCACCTTCATGAAGGGCAAGATCAAGCGGCCGGTCGTGCTCGACGAGGAGCATGCCCACGGCCCGCGCGTGACGACCAAAGAACAATACCTGATCTTCTTCCTGGGCGTGTTCGGCCTGCTGAGCGTGCCGGTGTTCAAGAACTTCACGCACCTGCCGCCCTTCATGGGCATGATGCTGAGCCTGGGCGTACTGTGGATCGTCACCGAGGTGATCCATCGCGACAAGCATCCCGAGATCAAGAACACGCTGTCGGTGGCGGCCGTCATCCGGCGCGTGGATACACCCAGCGTGCTGTTCTTCCTCGGCATCCTGCTGGCCGTGGCCAGCCTGCAGACGGCCGGCCACCTCGGTCTGCTCGCCATGGCCCTCGACAAGACCTTCGACGGCAACATTTACATCATCAACACGCTCATCGGCCTGCTGTCGGCCGTGGTGGACAACGTGCCGCTCGTGGCCGGCGCCATGGGCATGTATCCGATGGACGTCTATCCCGTCGATCACCCGTTCTGGGAGCTGCTGGCCTACTGCGCCGGTACGGGAGGCAGCGCCCTCATCATCGGCTCGGCCGCCGGCGTGGCCATCATGGGCATCCTCAAGATCGACTTCCTCTGGTACATGCGCAAGATGAGCTGGCTGGCCCTGCTGGGCTACTTCGCCGGCATCATCTGGTACTGGCTGGAGCATCAGTTCTGGATGTAAGGAATTCGCGTAGTGCGAAATGAATTTCGCATTCGGACCAGACGTTTGCGAGCCTTGCCCAGGCTCGTAAACGTCTTTTTTGTAGCGCGA
>CAYNYN010000042.1:0-15259 GCA_964401445.1 uncultured Saprospiraceae bacterium
AAAAGCTGAGTGCCCATGCGCGTGCTGGTCGTCCGCTTCTCGTCCATTGGAGACATCGTGCTCACCACCCCCGTGGTGCGCGCCCTGCACCGGCAGCTGGGCGCCGAGGTGCACGTGGTGGTCAAGAAGGCGTTTGCGCCCATCTGGGAGGCCAACCCCTACGTCCGGCGCGTGCATGCCATGGAGCGCCACATCGGTGAGCTGATCCCGGATCTGCGCCGGCAGCGCTTCGACTACGTGGCCGACCTGCACAAGAACCTGCGCAGCCTCCACCTCCGGCTGGCGCTGCGCCGGCCCGGGCGTGCTTTCCCCAAGCTCAACTTCCGCAAGTGGCTGCTGACGACCTTCAAGTGGAACGTGTTGCCCGACGTCCACATCGTGCATCGCTACTTCGAGGCGGTGCGGCCGCTGGGCGCGCACTACGACGGCGAGGGGCTGGACTGGTTTTTCCCGGAAGGGCAGGTACAGGATGCTGCGGCCTTCGGCCTCGAACCGGGCCGATACGTGGCCTTCGCCATCGGCGCGGCCCACGCCACCAAGCGCCTGCCTTTCGGCAAAATGGAAGCCATCTGCCGCCTGCTGCAACGACCGGTGGCGCTGCTCGGCGGCCCCGCCGAGGCCGACACGGGCGAGCGCCTGGCGCGGACGGCCGGCCCGCACGTGCACAACCTCTGTGGCAAGACCACGCTGCACGGCTCGGCCCGCGTGCTGGAGCAGGCAGGCGCCGTGCTCACCCACGACACCGGCATGATGCACATCGCCGCGGCCCTGCGCAAGCCCATCGTCTCCGTCTGGGGCAACACGGTGCCCGCATTCGGCATGTATCCCTTCTACCCCGACGGGGCCGGTATCCCCTCGCGCCTCGTCGAGGTGCGCGACCTTTCGTGTCGCCCCTGCTCGAAGATCGGATACGACCGATGCCCCAAAGGTCACTTCCACTGCATGGAACGCCTCGACGCGGCCGAGATCGCCGCCGCCGTGGAGACGCTGATGCCGCGCTGACTCAGCCGAACAGCATCTTGCCCGCCACCTCCTTGACCAGCTTGGCCGCCAGGGCCGCGGTGATGCGCGTGGGGTCGCGATGCGGGTTCAGCTCGACGATGTCGGCACCGACGATGGGCACCTCCAGCCCGTGCAGGATGCGCAGCACGTCGCGCGGGCTCAGGCCGCCCGGCTCGTGGTGCGACACGCCCGGCGCATAGGCCGGATCAAAGCCGTCCAGATCGATCGAGATATAGACGGGGCGCTCGAAGCGGGGGCGCACGCCCGCCTCGAAGGCCCGCATCTCGATGATCTCCACGCCGAAGCGTTCGGCCTGCTCGCGCTGGTGCGGCGTCAGCGTGCGGATGCCCACCTGCACCAGGCGGCGGCACAGCCCCTCCTCCATGATGCGGGCAAAGGGGCAGGCATGGCTGTAGCGGTCGCCCTCGAAGACGTCGTACAGATCGGCATGGGCGTCGAAGTGCAGAATGTCGAAGTCGCGGCCGCGCAGCTCGGCCAGGGCGCGCACCACCGGATAGGTGATGCTGTGGTCGCCGCCCAGCGCCAGCAGGCGCGTGCCCGTAGCCAGCCATTCGGCGGCGGCCTGCCCGATGCCTTCATAGTCGCCGAAGACGAGGTCGCCGCGATCGCGGAAGCCTTCGTGGCCGAAGGGGTTGTGGCCCAGCTCGGTCCACTCGTTGCCGGCACCGTCGTACAACACCTCGCGGATGCGGGCCGGCGCCAGGGCCGGTCCGCGCAGGTAGCTGGACGATTCGTCCCAGGGAATGCCGACCAGGGAAACCTCGTCGCTGAGGAAAGCTTGCATACACCTCTCTGTTTTGGACTGAAAAAGAAACGCCCCCTGCTGTTTTACGTACTCCCATGGCGGGTCGATGCACCTGCCCGCACTTTTTGTCATTTGGTTGGCGTAATGCCAAAATACCGCATCGTGGGCCGGCACAGGCAAAGGGGTCTTTGGCAAAACTGCTATATTTCGCCTCGGTACCAAAACAAAATTCCGGCTTTCGCCAAATAACACCCGGATGCCCCGCGGTGGGGCGCGCTCATCAAAAACTCCTTCCATGAAATTGAAGCTGTACCTGCTCCTCCCCAGCCTCCTGTGCGTCAGCCTGATGTTGCCCGCGCAGGACATCCACTTCACCATGTACGACATGGCGCCGCTCTCGCTCAACCCGGCTCACACGGGCGCCTACGAGGGCACCTTCCGCATCGGTGGCATCTATCGCGATCAGTGGGCCAGCATTATGCCCAACCAGTTCACCACGCCCATGTTCTACCTCGACGCTCCCGTGCTCATGGTGGGCAAGCGCAACTGGGTGGGCGTCGGCATGATGATGTATCAGGACAAGGCCGGCGTGGCGCGCCTGCGCAACGGCACCGTCCAGTTCTCGGGGGCGTTTCACCTGGCGCTGGACAAGAAGAGCGACTACGTCCTCACGCTCGGCCTGCAGGGCGGCATGGTACAACGCGATTTCGACATCACCTCACCCGAGGTGCTGCTCGGCGACGAGCTGCTGGCCGGCACGCCCGGCGCCAGCCCCGACCGCACGGTACAGGAGCCGCGCGCCAACTATCTGGACATGGCTACCGGCGTGATGTTCCGGGCGCGCATGAACGACGAAACCACCTTCACCGCCGGCATCGCCGCACACCACATCAACAAGCCCAAGTATAGCCTGCTGCAGCAAAACAGCAAGGCCATCACCCAGCCGCTGCGCCTCAACGGCCACATGCGGGTGGACTACCAGTACAACGAGCTGCTCACCCTCTCGCCCACCCTGCTGTTCCAGAACATGGCAGGCACCAACGAAATCATCCTGCAGGGCTGGGGCAAGTACCTCATCAAGAAGGAACAGGACCTTTCGCTCATCGGCGGGCTGGGCTATCGCCTCGCCGACGCCGCCATGGTCATCGTGGGCGCGCAATACCAGGACTGGAAAGTAGCCCTGAGCTACGACATCAACACCTCCTCGCTGCGCCGGGCCAGCAACTACCGCGGCGGCTTCGAAATCGCGCTGGGTTACATCGGTCGCATCTACAAGAAGCCCGACGTGAAGCCGGCCATCATCTGTCCGAGGCTGTGATGGGATTGTAGTTTAAAGTTTAGAGTTTAAAGTTTAAAGTTTACTTAACTCACTTTCAGTCAATTACAAAGAGCCTAAGCCCCGGAAAACAAGCCATCGTCCATTGTCCATCGTCCATCGTCCTTAAAACGAACAAAAGCACACCATGATAAAGCGATTGCTTCTCATCTGCCTTCCCTTCTGCTGTGCGCTGAGCGCCCAGGCGCAGCCGCTCAACAAGGCGACCTACAAAACCATGATCGAGACGGCCGAAGAGCTGTACGCCAAAAAAGACTGGTACAACGCGCTGGAATGGTATGAAAAGGCCTACGAAGAGCAGCGCGACTACGACGTGGCCATCCGCATCGCCGAGCTCAACTTCATGTTGCGCGACTACCGGCGCGCGGAAAGCTGGTACGCCCGTGCCTTCCGCCGCGACAAGAGCGGCAAGTACGACGAGTACCGCTTCAACTACGCCCGTGCGCTGAAGATGCAGGAAAAGTATCAAGAGGCCATCGAGGAGTTCGACAAGTACCTGGCCACGGCCACCGATCCGGTCAAGCGCGAGCTGGCCGAAAAGGAAAAGGCGGGTTGTGAGTTTGCGCTCGAAGCCCAGCCCGTACCCAACGTCACCATCAGCAATGCCGGCCGCAACATCAACACCAAGCAGTCGGAATACTCGCCCTGGCCCGCCCCCGACGGCGAGACCATGTACTACGCCTCGTTCCGCACCGACGACGTCATCATCCTCGACGAGAAAAACAAGGACGAGGCGGTGGTCAAGATCCTGCGGGCGCAAAAGACCGACAAGGGCTGGTCCAAGCCCGAAGAAGTCAACGCCCAGATCAACCGGCCGGGCGTACACACCTCCAACGTGGCGCTCAGCCCCGACGGCCGCCGAATGTACTTCACGCGGCAGGTGCTGCAGGGCAACGAGCTGTTCGAGAGCCGCATCTACATGAGCGAATGGACGGGCAACGACTGGGGTCCGGCGCGCGAGGTGCAGGGCGTCAACGGCGACTGGATCGCCACACACCCCGCCGTGGGCGAGCTGTTCGGCAAGGAGGTGCTCTACTTCGCCAGCGACATGGACGGCGGCTATGGCGGCTTCGACATCTACTACGCCACCTACAAGGGCGATGGCGTGTACGGCGATCCCGTCAACCTGGGCCCCAAGATCAACACCGTGGGCAACGAAGTGACGCCCTTCTACTTCGACGGCGTGCTCTACTTCAGCTCCGACGGCCACCCGGGCCTGGGCGGCTTCGACATCTTCTACTCCGAATGGAACGGCACGCTGTGGAGCCCGCCCGTCAACATGGGCAAGGGCTTCAACTCGAGCGTGGACGACCTCTACTTCCGCCTGCACAAGGACGGCACCTGGGGCTTCCTCACCTCCAACCGCCCCGCCACGGGCGCCCGCTCGGTGAAGAGCAAGACCTGCTGCGACGACATCTACAACGTCAGCCTCAAGATCATTACGGCCGATCTGGTGGTCACCGTGGTGGACAAGGACACCAAACAGCCGCTCACCGGCGCCACCGTCGAGGTGATCGACCCCTCGGGTGAGAGCGAGCAGCCCCACCAGAAAAAGACCAACACCGACGACAGCAACTTCGCCTTCCCGCTCGAGGTGGACCGCAGCTACCTGGTCATCGCCTCACACCCCGACTACTTCCCCGACACCGCCGAGGTGAACACCGTCGGCCTGCTCGACGACCGCACCTTCGAAGTGACGCTCGAGCTGGAGCCCAAGCCCGTCTATGTGACCATCAAGCGCGAAGAGCCCTTCGTGCTGCAGAACATCTACTACGACTTCGACAAGGCCGACATCAAGCCCGAGGCCGAGAAAGACCTCAACTTCATCCTCGAGCTGATGAAGCAGTATCCCGACATGGTCATCGAGCTGAGCTCGCACACCGACGCCCGCGGCGACGACGCCTACAACCGCGCCCTCTCGCAACGCCGCGCTGAAGCCGCACGCCGCTGGCTCATCGAGCACGGCATCGAGCGGCGCCGCATCCGGGCCGTGGGCTATGGCGAGACGCAGCCCAAGGTGGTCGATGCCGAGCTGGCGCGCAAGTATCCCTTCCTCAAGGAAGGCGACGTGCTGACCGAAGAGTTCATCAACAGCCTCGAGACGGAGGAGCAGCGCGAGATCGCGCACCAGCTCAACCGCCGCACCGAGTTCAAGATCGTTTCGGGCCCGAAGAGCATCCAGATCGAAGAGAAGAAGCTGATTCGTCTGGGCGTGCGTGAGGTGCAGGACACCACCGTCGAGGTGAAGAAAGTGCCCGTGGGCGAGGACGGTACCTCACAGGCGCCCGTGCGCATCCACAAGATGTCGTCGCTCTACGGCAAAAACATCACCAAGGGCGTGCCCATCATGGACTTCGAGCAGCGCGTCATCGACCTGGGCGAGGTGAAGAAAGGCGAGAAGCGCACCTTCACCTACAAGTTCACCAACCGCGGCGACGTGCCCCTCGAAATCGAGATGATCTCGTCGTGCGACTGCACCACCGTCGAATACGACGACCGTCCCTACCAGCCGGGCGAGTCGGGCGTGCTGAAGGTCACCTTCGACAGCACCGAGAAAGAGGAGTCGGAAGAGGTGACCATCGACATCATCCTCAAGAACGAAGAGCCCGGCAAGCGCGTGCCCATCATCGAGCAGCTGGCCTACCGCTTCACGCTGGTGAAATAGCAGCGCCCGCGCTCATCGGCTACCACCGAAAGCCATCAGCTTCACCGTGAGCTGGTGGCTTTCGTCGTAGAAGCGCAGTACGTAGGCGCCAGGGGCCAGCGCAGGCACCACCAGCGCAAAGGTGTGCTGCCCCGGGCTCAGTGTCAGCCGGCCCTCGCCCGCCAGGCGGCCATCGATGCCGATCAGTTGCCAGCGCACCACCCCGCTTTTTTCCGCTTCCGCAAAAACCCGGAGGGTGCCGGACGGCTCGTACCAGGCCCTCACTTGCCAGGGAGCACGCGCCGGCTCGTCCAGGCCGACGGGAGGTGCCATTTGCCGAAAGGCGAGCCTCGCCATGGAATAGGCAGGCAGGGCGATGGCGAAGCTGTCGGATTCGACGGGTATCGTCTGCATGCTCGCGCTCACGGGGTGGCCCGCCGTGTCGCCGGTAAGCAACCAGACGGCCACGGTATCGGCATACGTGCCCGCCGGCAGGTGCACCACCAGCGGATGGGCCTGCACGGGATCGGTGTTGAGCGCGAGCACCGTCCATTCACTTTCGCTTTCGCGAAAACCGACCCAGGCTTCGAGCGCGGGCACCACCAGCGACAGTCCCGGCATGGGCGTCAGCAGCATCTGTGGCGCATCGGCCAGCTCGGGGCGGGGCACGACCATGCCGTCGCCCAGGGCATCCATGGTCATGAGCATGGCAAAGCCCTCGTTGCCAATTTTGAACTGGTTGCCGTTGATGTGGAACAGGTGGATGAAGTTCTGCCCGCCGGCCAACAAGCCGAAGTGGTTGGACGCATGCAGCAGGATGGAATCCTGGGCCGCCAGCTCCAGCAGCCGCGCCTGGAAGCGGGCCACGTAGAGCGCGCCGCCCATGCCGCGGAACGGGTGTGGATCCGGGCACTCATCGCACAGCGCCACGTTCCACTCGGTGAGGGCCAGCCCGGGCGTCCACGGCAGTTGCCAGTCCTGGGCGCGGGTGCGCCACAGCTCCTGCCGCTCGCGCATCTGGTCGAGCTTGAACTCACTGGCCCACACCAGCACCCCGTACTGGCCCTCGGTAGCGGCAGGCACGGTCAGGTTGGACGCATACGGGTGCTCGACGATGAAGTCGGGCAGGTGCTGGCTCAGGTCGGCCACGAACTGGGGATTCGAGGCCAGCTCCTCGCTCACGCGCGTGCAGTAGCCGATGCGGATGTCGGGATCGGCCGCGCGCATCGCCTCGAGGAAATCGAAGGCGCCGTCGTGGCCGGTGCTGACGTACTCGATGAGCACGGCCGTGCTGTCGGGCAGACCGCCGGCGGGGAAGAGCGTGAAGGTGGTGGCATCCCAGGTGTATTCGTTTTGCGAAAGCAGGTGCTGGGGCTGCGTGAGGTAGTCATAAATCATCTGCTGACTCAGGTTGGCGCCCTGGGTCAAGGCCGGGGCCACCCACACGCGCACGCTGTCGGGATGGAGGCTGGCCTCGGGGAAGTGCAGCACGTGCACGAGCGTGTCGGTGGCCTGAGGCACGAAGACCAGGTCGCCGAGGATGGCCGTGCGCGCGTTGAGGCCGCCGATGCGCTTCACCCAGCCGAAGCGCGGAAAGGAGCCGCCGTAGAAATACAGGCTGTCGATCTGACGGCGCGTCCAGGTCATCACGGGCTGGCCCGTGCGGAAGCGCACCGTGTCCTGGTAGCCGAGCCACGACCAGGCGAAGCCCCAGGCCGTGGTCACCTCGTTGCCGATCTCCCACACCTCGATGTCCAGCGGCTCGGGGCTGCCCAGCAGGCTGTCGCGCAGGGCGGCCCAGCCCGGCTCGGGGCTGTTGCAGAAGCGCACCAGCTCGGCCGCGTGGGCTGCCGTCTGGTTGCCGAAGGGCACCACGGCCTGCAGCTTGGTGCCGTGGTCTTTTGCGAAAGCAGCAGCATGGGCCAGATGGAAGCCCTCGCTGTCGCCAAGGCCCGCCAGCCAGTCGTAGTCGTTGGCAGGATTGCCGTCGGGCCAGCGGATGAAGCCGGGCCGCAGCACGGGCAGCACCTCCTCGAACTCGGGATGCGTCACCCACGACCAGCGCGCCGACGCGCTCAGGTTGTGCCCGCGCCAGTCGAGCGGCACGGCCTGCACCTGCGGGTTTTCCGGAAGGAAAAGTTGCGCTTGCGCAAAAAGCAAGGCGGGAAGAAGACCGAAGAGCAGGGTAAGGAAGCGCATGGTTGTCGATTTATGTGGACGATGGACGATAGACAATAGACGATGGCCACTCCCCCTCCTGCCATTTTCCAAACGGGCCTACTCCCTTGGATGCCCCAACCCGCCAAAGGTTAAAGGAGCGCCCTCCTCTCTCTTCACTCCTCCCTCCTCTCTCCCTATCTTCGCCTCGCTTTCGCAAAATACCAGACTATGAGCAATTACGTCATCACGGGGGTGAGTACGGGCATTGGCTTCGAGACGGCGCGCCAGCTGATCGCCCAGGGGCACCGCGTGTTCGGCAGCGTGCGCAAGGAAGCCGATGCCGAGCGCGTGGCCAGGGTGCTCGGTCCCCGCTTCGTGCCGCTGCTGTTCGACGTGACGGACGGCGCAGCCATCGAAAGGGCTGCCGCACGCGTGGCCGAGCTGGTGGGCGACGAGGGCCTGGCCGGACTGGTCAACAACGCAGGCATTGCTGTGGCCGGCCCCCTGGCGTGGCTGCCCACCGACGAGCTGGCCCGCCAGCTCGACGTCAACGTGCTGGGCGTGCACCGCGTCACCCGGGCTTTCCTGCCGCTGCTGGGCGCCCGCAAGGACGCACCCCATCCGCCGGGCAAGGTCGTCTTCATCAGCTCGGTGTCGGGCCTATTTGCCAGCCCCTTCCTCGGGCCCTACTGCATCTCGAAGCACGCCCTCGAAGCCATGGCCGACGCGTGGCGGCGCGAGCTGATGATCTACGGCATCCCGGTGGTGTGCATCGAGCCGGGCTCGGTGAAGACGCCCATCTGGGACAAGGCCCGGCAGTCGGTACCGGCCTGCGAGGGCACCGACTGGGAACCCTTCATGCGCAGCGCCGCCCGCCAGATCGCCAAATCCGAATCGATCGGGCTGCCCGTGGAGCGGGTGGCGGCCCTCATCGTGCGCGTGCTGCACAAGCGGCGCCCGCGGCCGCGCTACCTCATCGCCTCCAACGCCCTGACCTTCCGCCTGCTGTCGGTGCTGCCGGCCCGATGGGTCGATGCCGCCATCTGGCACTTCTGGATGAAAAAGAAACTGCGCCGCTACCGCGCCAACTGAGCCTGCATGCCTCGCCTCTCGGACCGCATCAACCGGCACGCCCACCCCGAATGGCTGCGGCGACACCCGCGCCTCATGGACGCCATCTTCTGGTGGTTCGGGCTGGTGTACCAGCGCGTGGGCACGGTGCGGCAGGGCCTGCGGCGCCATTTGCCGAAAGGCAAATCCTTCCACCTGCTCGATGCCGGCTGCGGCGAGGGCCTCTTCCTGTTCTGGCTGGCGCGGCGCTACCCGCAGGCACGCCTCACGGGGCTCGACCTCAACCCCAACAACGTGGCTTTCGCCAAACGCTACGCCGCGGCCTGCCGCTTTGCGCAGGTACGGGTGGCGGAGACCGACCTGTCGAAGGAGGCATGGCCCGAGCAGGCCGACTACGCGCTGTGCGTCGGCGTGCTGCACTGCGTGGCCGACGACCTGGCTTTTTTGAAAAACCTGCACGGCAGCACACATGCCGACGGTCGCCTGCTGCTCTACTCGCCCCTGCGTCCCCGCCGCTTCTGGCCTTTTTTCGAAAAATGGTACCAGCGGTGGCAGCACTACGAGGCCCTGCACGGCCGCCACAGCTACACGCCCGAAGCGCTGCGCGCCCTTTTGGCGCAAGCCGGCTGGCAGGTGGAAGGGTGGCAGGGGGCCATGCACCGGCTGGCCACGGCCGGCTTCGAGCTGTACACTCTTTGCTTTCTCGGGGCGCTGCACGCCCGCCATTGGTGGGCAAATGCTATTTTGGCGGCGCTCGTCCTGCCCGCCGCCGCGCTGGCGGCCCTTCTCAACCGGCTGGATCGGCGCTTTCCCGGTTCGCACCCCAACGGCGTTTGGCTGGTAGCCCGCAAGGCTGCCCCTCCTGATCACCGGCAAAAAACCACGACATGAAACGACTGCTGCTCCTCGCCATACCCATGCTGCTCGCCTTCCAGCTGCGCGCCCAGGGCACCCCCGTGCCGCTGTGGAAGCCCTCCTACCACATCCTCGACCGCCTCGAGATCAAGACGGGCATCGAGCCCACCTACCACTCGGGCATCAAGCCGTGGCTGGGTGGCGACATGGTGCGCTACGCCCTGCGCATCGACACCACCTCGGGGCGCCACTTCACCGCGCAGGATCGCCGCGACCTGTACTACATCTTCAAGGACCAGAACGAGTGGCTGGCCTTCGGGCCCGAGCCGACGCTGCTGCTGGGCCGCCACCAGCCCGCCTTCGTGCCGGCATTCGACAGTGCGGGCGTGACGTACTACCGCCGCTACGAGGGGCAGGCCGAGGCGAGCCAGGCCGACTTCCGGTACGTGACCAACGAGCGCCCCCTGCTCGGCATCTTCTACCAGACGCCGGCCAACTTCTTCCAGGTCGATCAGCCGCACTTCTTCTTCCGCGCCAACCCCATGCTCAACCTGCGGGTGCTTGCCGGCAAAGACGAGGAGTTCCCCGTCTTCGACAACGTGCGCGGCCTCGAGATGCGCGCCGGCCTCGACGACCGCATCTACCTGTACACCAACATCGTGGTCAACGACTTCCGCGCGCCGCAGTATCTGTACGAGCGCTACCAGCGCGACCGCGCCGTGCCGGGGGCCGGCCTGGTCAAAACCTACCGCAGCAGCGTGTTCGACTTCGACCGGGGGCTGAGCGTGCTGACGGCCCAGGGCATCGTGGGTATGTACCTGAGCAAGCACGTGGGCCTGCAGTTCGGCCACGGCCAGAACTTCATCGGCAACGGCTACCGCTCGATGCTGCTGTCCGATTTCGCGACCAACTACCTCTTTCTCAAGCTCAACTGGCGCATCTGGAAGTTTCACTACCAGAACATCTTCGCCGAGCTGATCTCCGACCCCACGGCGCCCGCCCCGCGCCCGCGCAAGTACCTGGCCGCCCACTATTTCCACTATCGGCTTTCGCCAAAACTGGCCTTCGGCTTCTACGAGGCCACGGTGCTGAGCCGCAAGGACCACTTCGACTTCGAGTACCTCAACCCCGTCATCCTGTACCGCACCATCGAGCACCTCGTGGGCAGCCCCGACAACGTGCTCATCGGCATCGACGCCAAGTGGAACCTGCTGCACCGCTTTCAGCTCTACGGCCAGCTCATGATGGACGAGTTCAAGCTCGACGAGCTCATCCTCCACAACCGGGGCTGGTGGGCCAACAAATTCGGCGTGCAGCTGGGCCTGAAGTACGTGGACGTGCTGGGTATCGACCACCTCGACCTGCAGGTGGAATTCAACACGGCCCGCCCCTACACCTACACCCATCGCGACAGCTCCAACCGCGCCAGCTACACGCACTACCACCAGTCGCTGGCCCATCCGCTGGGGGCCAACTTCCGCGAGTGGCTCGCCATCGCGCGCTACCAGCCGCACAAGCGCATCCAGATCGAAGGGCGCTTCTTCCACCAGTTCTACGGCGAAGACCCGCCCGGCGAAAACTGGGGTGGCAACATCCTGCTGTCGCACAAGACGCGCGAACAGGACTACGGCAACGTGATCGGCCAGGGCATAGCGACCACCAACGTCATCCTCGCCATCGATGCCAGCTACGCCCTCTACCACAACATGTGGCTCGACTTCCACTTTTTCCGCAGAGCGAAAAACAGCGAAGACGACGCACGCGACGCCACCGAACAGTACATCGGCGCCGGCCTGCGCATGAACAGCGGACTGATACGAAGGGAATACTGAGTCGCCTGCAAAATGTGGTTGAGGGTTGAGAGTTGAGCGTTGAGGGTTTGAAGTTTAAGGTTTAAAGTTTATTGTTTAAAGTTGATTTACAGTGTCGTAAAAATGCGACCTGTGTATCTATCGTCTATTGTCCATCGTCCATCGACTTCTTGCACCAGGCTCAGGATTCGACGCGCCCCTCGGTTATCAATTGATTCACAAACAGTTGTTACACCACTCAAAGAGCACCGGTAAAAGCTGCGTTTTGACTGCGTCATCCTGCGCCTGCAAGCTGCGGTTATCAAACAGAGGAACCGAAAAAACCGATTTTACCGGTTTCACCGATTCACCCGATTTCCCCAGGACTCGGTGGCCCTCTGTGGGCACTCCGTGCGACTCTGTGGTCAAAAAGACGATGGACAAGCTCGTCACAGTTTCGCCCGACTATCGTGTACGGGATTCGCATCTTTGCAGGCCTTTCGCCAAACACACCCGCCATGTCCATCCGCCACATCATCTTCGACCTGGGGAACGTGCTGATCGACCTCGACATCGCCGCTACGGAACGACGGCTGCGCGCCCTGCTGGGCCGGCATTTCCGCGCCTCCTTCGTGCGCAACGAGCAGGAAGGGCTGTTCGAAGCCTATGAGAAAGGCCTGATTCCGGAAGCGGACTTCTTCGCGGAACTCCGGCGTTTGGCGAAAGCCGAAGTCAGTGTGGCACAACTGAAAGATGCCTGGAACGCCATGCTGCTGGGCTTCCCGCTCGACCGCCTGCTGTGGGTGGAAGAGCTGCGCACGCGCTACCGCACCTACGTGCTGAGCAACACCAACGAGACGCACCTCGAATGGGTGTACCGCCACCTGCGCGACGACTACGGCATCAGCGACTACGAGGAGCGCTTCTTCGACAAGGTGTGGTACTCGCACCGCGTCCACCTGCGCAAGCCCGAGCCGGAAATCTACGGGCACGTGCTCGAAGATGGCGACCTCGATCCGGCCGAGACGCTTTTCGTGGACGACAACCCCGTAAATGTGGAGGCGGCGCGCGCCGCGGGCATCCACGCCGTGCACAACCCGCCGGGTACCGACGTGCGCCAGACGCTCGCGCCTTTCGTGGATGGTACCGCCGGGCGCTGAGCCTCAGACCGTCTGTCGCACCTCGCTGGGGCGGATGCCGAAGCGCTGCCGGAACTTGGTGGTAAAGTAGGATGCCGACTCGATGCCCACCTCGTAGCGCACCTCCGAGACCGTGGCGTACCTGCCCTTGCGCAGCAGCTCCATGGCTTTTTGCAGCCGGATCTCGAGGATGAACTCGACGGGCGTCATGCCGGTGAGGCGGCCGATGACGCGCGACAGTTGGCGCTTGCTGTAGCTGAGCGCCTCGGCCAGGTCGGCCACCTTGAAGTCGGGATCATCCAGACGCGACAGCACCACCTCCTCGGCCTTGCGCAGCAGCTCTTCGTCGGCCGTGAGGGGCGCCTCACACGTGCCGTTGCCGGCCGGCTCGGGCTCGATAGTGCGCCGGCGTCGGGCGCGTTCGAGCAGGTGCTGCACGCGTGCCACCAGCTCGGCCGGGCGGAAGGGCTTGACGAGGTAGTCGTCCACACCCAGCGAAAGCCCCTCGAGCACCTCTTTCTCGCCATCGGAAGCAGAAAGGAAAACGAAGGGGATCTCGCGCCAGCGGGGATGCTGCCTCAGGCGGCGGCGCAGCTCGAAGCCGTCCACGTGCGGCATCATCACGTCGCTGATGATCAGGTCGGGTGGCTCGTGCTGCCCGAGCCAGTCGAGCGCTTCCTTGCCGTCGAAGACGTGTTGCACCACCATGGGCGGATCGAGCAGGTGCCGCACGAATTCACCCATATCGGGGTTGTCTTCGACGAGCAACACGCGCGGCACGTAGTCGGACTGCCACTGGGCCGCCCCGCGCGCTGCGGGCTCCGCTACTTCTTCCTTTTCCGCCGGCGTTGCCGGCACGGCGCCTGTTGCCCGCGCCACCGGCAGGCTGAGCGTGAAGGTGGCGCCCTGGCCAGAGGTGCTTTCCACCCCGAGGGTGCCGCCCAGGAAGCGCGCCAGCTCGGCCGCCCAGGCCAGGCCCAGGCCCGTGCCGCCACCTTGCCGTCCCGCGTCGGTCTGATAGTACCGCTCAAAGATGCGCGCCTGCTCCTCCAGGTCGATGCCCGGCCCCGTGTCGCGCACCGCCACGCGCAGCTGCCCGTCCTCGAGCCATGCCTTCATGGCGACGCGGCCCCCGGCAGGGGTGAACTTGAGCGCATTGCTGAGCAGGTTGTACAGGATATGCCGCAGCTTGACCGTGTCGACGAGGAAGGTGCCTCGTAGCTCGGGCGTCACTTCCCACGCCAGCTCGATGCGTTTCTTCCGGGCCATGGCGATGAAGCTGTCGTACAGCCGCGTGAAAAATGCCGTCAGCTCGACGGGGCGCTCCTGCTTTTCGAGCTGCCCCGCGTCGTGGCGTACCATGTCCAGTATCTGGTTGACGAGCATCAGCAGCTGGTTGGCCTGGCGGTGGGCCGTGTGCAGGGGCTTGGTCAGGTTCGACTGACGCACCACGCTCAATGCCTCTTCCAGGGGCCCCAGCAGCAGGGTGAGGGGCGTGCGCAGCTCGTGGGCCAGGTAGCTGAAAAATGCCGTTTTCTGCTCGTCGATTTTGCGCCAAAGCTCAGCCTCTTCGGTTTTGCGCCGCACCTCCAGCTCGGCCAGCTCCATCTCGCGTCGTTGCCGGTAGTATCGCCTTTGCAAAATGGTGGCTACCAGCAACAGCACTGCCAGGCCGATAGCCATGGCCAGGTACCGCAGGTTGCGCTCTTTCTCGAGCTGCAGCTGCTGCTCGGCAATGCGGGCTTCGCGCTTGCCGGCCTCGTAGCGGGCATTGGCTTCGGCCAGCTTTTCGCTGAGCTGCTCGTCGAACACGGCGCTCAGCAGATCGATGCGCTGCTGTTGCAAGGCATAGGCCTGTGCAAAATCGCCCTTTCGGGCAAACAGCTCGGCCAGCTCTTCGAGCGCGTCGGCCTGCATCTGCGCGTTGGCGAGCTGACGGGCCAGCTCGAGGCCGCGCCTCAGGTGCCATTCGGCCGAGTCGAGCATGTCGATCTGGAGATAGGCATGCCCCAGGTCGATGGTGGCAGTGGCCTCTTCGTAGGCATCGGCAGCCTCGCGGCTGTAATGGACGGCTTTTGCGAAAGCGGGAATGGCCGAGCGCAGCTCGTGCAGCGAGTCGAGCAGGATGCTGCCTCTGTTGTGCCAGGCATAGGCCAGGGCAGAAGTGTACTTCAGCTCCTCGGCCTGGCGTATGGCCCGATCCAGATAGTACACCTTGCGCTCCACGGGCAAATCGGTGGCGCTGAGGTTGATCCAGGTGTCCACCAGCGAACGGGTCTCGCCATAGGCAGCGAACACGGGTGCCGCCCGCTCCAACAGCTCCCGGGCCTGGGCATTCTGTTCGAAGTCGAGATAGGTAGTCGCCAGGTTGACCCACGCATAGGCCAGGTCGAGCGTGTCGCCCCACTCCCTGTTCAGCTCGACCGCAGAGAGAAAGGCATCGATTGCCTGCTGCTGCAAGCCCATCTGGCGGTAAATACTGCCGAGCAGCGTCCA
>CAYNYN010000042.1:15359-16728 GCA_964401445.1 uncultured Saprospiraceae bacterium
TTTTTCCGGACGGCGACGCGCCAAAACCGCGTTGCCGTTCGCTTTTTTGCGCCTCAGCGCCCGCGCCCTATTTTAGCGGCCTTCAGTTTCGCTTTCGCAAAACGAGCAAAAACCACCGCTGCATGAGCCCTCTGTTCACCAACGACGCCATCGTTTTCGGGCTGTTGTGTATCGTTCTGGCTGCCATTTTCAAAACGGCCCACAGCGAGCGCCCCTTCTGGAAGAAGTTCTACACCTACGTGCCGCCGCTGCTGCTGTGCTACTTCCTGCCGGCCCTGATGCACTGGCCGCTGGGGCTCATCTCGCCCGAGGGCTCGCAGCTCTACTACGTGGCCTCGCGCTACCTGTTGCCCGCCAGCCTCATCCTCCTGTGCCTGGGCATCGACCTCAAGGGGGTACTCAACCTCGGGCCCAAGGCCCTCATCATGTTTTTTGCCGCCACGCTCGGCATCATCATTGGCGGGCCCATCGCCCTGCTGACCATCGAGGCGCTGGCGCCCGAGGGCTTCGTGGCGGCCAGCCCCGACGAGCTGTGGCGCGGCCTGTCGACCATCGCCGGCTCGTGGATCGGCGGCGGCGCCAACCAGACGGCCATGAAGATCATCTTCGACGTGGACGACAACCTCTTTGCCACCATGATCATCGTGGACGTGGTGGTGGCCAACATCTGGATGGGCTTCCTGCTCTACGGCGCCAGCATCTCCGACCGCATCGACCGCTGGCTCAAGGCCGACAGCTCGGCCATCGAAGACCTGAAGCAGCGCGTGCAGGCCTTCCGCGAGCGCGTGGCGCGCATCCCCACCACCACCGACATGTTCATGCTGGCCGCCATCGGCTTCGGCGGCACGGCGCTGGGTCATGCCGGCGCCGAGCTGATCGTGCCGGCCCTGAGCAAGCACGAGGAAGCACTCATGGCCGCCGGCCTCAACTCGCTGCTCTCGGGCTTCTTCTGGATCATCGTCATCGCCACCACGCTGGGCCTGCTGCTGTCGTTCACGCGCTACCGCGAGCTGGAAGGCGTGGGTGCCTCGCGCTGGGGGTCGGTCTTCATCTACATCCTCGTGGCCACCATCGGCATGAAGATGAACCTGAGCGAGGTGTGGGACAACATCGGCCTGTTCCTCATCGGCATCGTGTGGATGCTGGTGCACGTGACCATCCTGCTCGTCACGGCCAAGGTCATCCGCGCGCCCTTCTTCTTCGTGGCGGTGGGCAGCCAGGCCAACGTGGGCGGAGCCGCGTCGGCACCCGTCGTGGCCTCGGCATTCAGCCCCACGCTGGCACCCGTGGGCGTGCTCATGGCCGTGCTCGGCTACGCCCTGGGCACCTATGGCGCCCTCATCTGTGCCTGGCTGATGCGGTGGGTAGC
>CAYNYN010000043.1:0-16692 GCA_964401445.1 uncultured Saprospiraceae bacterium
CCGCGATGTTGAGATGGCAATAAACGTTGCGTGACGTTGCGTCCCCGATTCTCGGGACAAGCTGTTGCGCGAGGCGCTCAACGCTACACGCTCAACCCTCAACCAGAAAAAGCTGCGGTTTTTGAATGATCTCGGGTACCACATGCCCGGGGCAAGCGGAAAAAACAAAACCCGCCTGGCCACGACGGACCAGGCGGGTTGCGGCATCTTCAAGCCCTCGTATTAGTTGTACATCGCGTCTTCGTACATGCCGGCGGCATTGCCTACCGGTTCTTTCTTCTCGGGCTTGTCGCTGAGCGTGCAGTTGGTCAGCAGGATCATGCCTGCTACCGAGGCTGCATTCTCGAGCGCTACCCGGGTCACCTTGGCAGGATCGATGACGCCGGCTTTCTTCAGGTCTTCGAACGTGTCGGTGCGTGCGTTGTAGCCAAAGGCGCCCTTGCCTTCGAGCACTTTCTGCAGCACGACCGAACCTTCGAGACCCGCGTTCTCAGCGATGGTGCGCAGCGGCTTCGACAGCGACTTGCGCACGATGTCCACGCCGATCTTCTCGTCTTCGTTGTCGCACTTCACGCCATCGAGCGCTTCGATCGCACGTACCAGCGCCACGCCACCACCCGGCACGATGCCTTCCTCGACGGCAGCGCGCGTAGCGTGCAGGGCGTCGTTCACGCGGTCTTTCTTCTCCTTCATTTCGACCTCAGTGGCAGCGCCTACGTACAGCACGGCCACACCACCGGCCAGCTTGGCCAGACGCTCCTGCAGTTTCTCGCGATCGTAGTCGCTCGTGGTGGTCTCGATCTGCTGCTTGATCTGGTTGATGCGGGCCTTGATCATGCTCTCGTCGCCCTTGCCGCCGACGATGGTGGTGTTGTCCTTGTCCACCTTGATCTTTTCGGCCTGGCCGAGCATGTCAAGGGTGACGTTTTCGAGCTTGTAGCCTTTCTCTTCGCTGATGACGGTGCCGCCCGTCAGGATGGCAATGTCTTCGAGCATGGCCTTGCGACGATCGCCGAAGCCCGGAGCCTTCACGGCAACCACTTGCAGCGTACCGCGCAGGCGGTTCACTACGAGCGTGCTCAGGGCCGAGCCTTCCACGTCTTCAGCGATGATCAGCAGCGGACGGCTCTGCTGGGCTACCAGCTCGAGTGCAGGCAGCAGATCCTTGATGTTCGAGATCTTCTTGTCGTGGATGAGGATGTAGGGGTTCTCGTATTCCACGACCATCTGCTCGGTGTTGGTCACGAAGTAGGGCGACAGATAGCCGCGGTCGAACTGCATGCCCTGTACCTCTTCCACGTAGGTTTCGGTACCCTTGGCTTCTTCGACGGTGATGACGCCATCGGTGGTCACGCGCTTCATGGCGTCGGCGATCAGACGGCCGATCTCTTCGTCGTTGTTCGACGAGATGGTGGCTACCTGACGGATCTTGTCGAAGTCATTGGCCACCTGCTCGGCCTGCTTGCGGATGTGCTCCACCACGGCGTGTACGGCCTTGTCGATGCCGCGCTTCAGGTCGATGGGGTTGGCACCAGCCGTCACGTTCTTCAGGCCGGCAGCCACCATGGCCTGAGCGAGGATGGTAGCGGTGGTGGTACCGTCACCGGCCACGTCGGCCGTCTTGCTGGCCACTTCCTTGATGAGCTGAGCACCCATGTTTTCAACGGGGTCTTCCAGCTCGACCTCCTTGGCAACGGTCACGCCGTCCTTGGTCACGTGCGGTGCGCCAAAGCTCTTCTGGATCACCACGTTGCGACCCTTTGGACCCAGCGTCACGCGCACGGCATTGGCCAGCTTGTCCAGACCTGCTTTCAGCTTTTCCTGAGCAGTCGTATCGAAGAAGATTTGCTTTGCTGCCATAGCGTGCTTCCTTTTTTGGTTTTTCGAATCAGGTTAGCGAATTGGTTCAGGTGATCAGTTGAGTACGGCCAGGATTTCGTCTTCGCGCATCACGAGGTACTCCTCGCCGTTGTACTCGAACTTCTGACCGGCGTACTTGCCGAACAGCACCTTGTCGCCTTCCTTCACGTGCATCTTGTAGTCCTCCTTGCCCGGACCTACGGCGACGATCTCACCGATCTGGGGTTGCTCCTTGGCCGTGTCGGGGATGATGATGCCGCCTTTGGTCTTCTCCTCGGCGGGAGCGGGCTTCACGACCACGCGATCGTTGATAGGCTTGAAGTTTACCTTGCTCATAACGATTGCCGCTTTTTGGGTTAAACCAGAAATTTATGTGTGCATCCGAGATTGTTGCCACCTTCCAGACATCAGAAAAGCCGTGGGTACACCGTTCAGGGTGCGCCCACGGCTTTCCCGCGGCCGCTTACTTGACGGCAATCAGCTTGGGAGCCTTCTTGCGCACCTCTTCCTTCTTCGGAATCATCAGGCGCAGCATGCCGTTCTCGTAAGTGGCCTTGATGTGTTCCTCGTCCACCACGTCTTCGTTGAGCGTGAACGAGCGGTAGAACGACTGATACGAGAACTCACGACGCAGGTAGCGTTCGCCTTCTTTCAGCTCCGACTCGTTCTTGCGTTCGCTGCTGATGGTCAGCACGTTGTCCTTCAGCTCGATCTTGAAGTCCTTCTTGTCCATCCCCGGAGCAGCCATCTCTACGATGTAGCTGTCGGGCGTCTCGATGATGTTGACAGCCGGAACCGTCGTGTTGGTGGCCGAGAAGTGGTTCGTCGTCCAATCGAACCAGTCACGCGTGAAGAAGTCGTCGAAGTAGCGCATGACGGTCGGCATCAGCGATTCAGTGCGTACCAGCGTCATAGCTCCCACATTTTTAGGTTAAACCATCGATGATTTGAACCTCATGCGGAAGCTCGATTTGGGCTTCCACCCGCCCGCCTATCAACCTGCGTGCCAATGCGTAATAGCTTTGTTTAGCTGTCATTTTTTACAGTCTCCGGTGAAATTTTGTCCTTTCTCCGCCTTTCGGCAAATGCCGCCTCCGCTTGTCATTCTGACAGCGACTGACAGACCTGTCAGTGGGGCGCGCAACGTCGTTCGAACTCGTTGAGCGTTGAGCGTGTAGCGTTGAGGGTTTCACTCTTCACTCCTCACTCTTCATCGTCTATCGTCAGCTAAGTAACTTGCCCCCATGAGCCGCCCGCGCGCCGTGTACACCCGAACCGTGTTGCTGCTGGGCCTGGTCAGTCTCTGCACCGACCTGGCCAGCGAGATGCTGTACCCCGTCTTGCCTCTCTACCTCGAGCAGATCGGCTTCAGCGTGGCCGGCATCGGGCTGCTCGAAGGGCTGGCCCAGGGTGTGGCTGGCCTGAGCAAGGGCTGGTTCGGCCACTGGTCCGACCGCCTGGGCCGACGCGTGCCTTTCGTGCGGTGGGGCTACGGGCTGAGTGCCGTGTCCAAACCGCTGATGGCGCTGTGGCCCCTGCCGCTGTGGGTGCTGGCCATGCGCACGCTCGACCGTCTGGGCAAGGGCATTCGCACGGGCGCGCGCGACGCCCTGCTCGCCGCCGAAGCCACGCAGGCCACGCGGGGTCGCGTCTTCGGCCTGCACCGCGGCATGGACACGCTGGGCGCGGCGCTCGGTCCGCTGATCGCCATGGCGTGGCTGGCCACCCATCCGGCCGACTACCGCACGCTCTTCCTGTGGGCCTTCCTGCCGGGCTTGGTGGCGGTGGCCCTCACCTTCCTGCTGCGCGAGCCCGCCACGGCCCCCCGTAGCACCTCCTCGCGGCCGCATCCGCTGGCTTTCCTTGGCTACTGGCGCACGGCACCCCCGGCATGGCGCCGCCTGGTGGTGCCCCTGCTCGCCTTCGCCCTGCTCAACAGCTCCGATTTCTTCCTGCTGCTGTGGCTGCGCACCGCCGGCCTGAGCGACACCTGGCTCATCGGGCTGTACGTGTGGTACAATCTGGTGTATGCCCTTGCCGCCTGGCCTGCCGGCGCTCTGGCCGACCGCTTCGGCATGAAGCGCACCTTTACGGGGGGCTTGCTGCTGTTCGCCGCCGTCTATGGGGGCATGGCTTTCGCCAAAAACTGGGTGTGGTTTGCCGCGCTCTTCGCCCTGTACGGCCTCTATGCTGCCGCCACCGAAGGGGTGGCCAAGGCGTGGATCAGCAACCTCGTGCCGCGACGGGAGCGCGCCACCGCCCTGGGCACGTGGGAAGCGCTGCGCAGCGTGGCCGTGCTGCTCGCCAGCGCCCTGGCCGGCATCGTGTGGGATGCGCTCGGCCCCGCCTGGCTGCTGCTCGGCACGGCCGTCGGCGTGCTGGGCGTGGCCGCGTGGCTGGCAATGGTGGGACCGGCGCCACCCCAAAAACCCACGTAGGGCGAAATTTATTTCGCCGCCTCGGCTGTACCTCTGCGTACTGCGGTATTTCGCGAAACGGGCTTTGCGCCTCTGCGTGAAACCGGCTCAAAAACACAAAGCCCCGCAACGCACAGGCGCTGCGGGGCTCGTTATTTCGGGCCTGGGGTGCCGTTTACCACAGCACCATGTCGAACATGCGGCGATATTTGCGCGTCAGTTCGTGATCGTTGCCGAGGGTGCGGAACAGGGCGATGCCGGCCTTGCGCGGCAGTTCGTCGCAGCAGGCCTTGTCGGCCGAGGTGGCGTCGATGAGCAGCTTGATGGCCTTTTCCAGTTCGCCGGCCTTGAGCGCATCGCGCGCCTGGGCCAGCAGTTCGGCGGCCGGCCCCTGGCCCGTGTCTTCGAGGCGCATCAGCTGGGCCAGCATGCGGATGTCCTCGGCCTTTTCCCAGTGCTCATTGCCCGGACGGATGTGTGCCACCAGCTCTTCGGCCTCGTCGGGCGCGTGGAACACGAGGTGGCGCGCCAGGGCCACGCGGCCCTCGTCGTTGTTCGGATATTTTTGCACGAACGTGCGCAGTCGCTCGATGAGGGCCTCGTCGGGCACGGTGGTCTCGCCCGCCAGGATGTCCTTGAGCTCCTGTGCCTCCTCGCTCGGGATGTTTTCGTCGAGCCACTTGAGGATGGCCTGGCGCGGCAGGGCGCCGGCGAATTCATTCACCACCTTGCCCTTGACGAACAGCTTGACGTTGGGGATGCTCATGATGCGGTACTGCTGTGCCAGCTCGGGCTGCTCTTCCGTGTTCACCTTCACCAGCACGAAGCGGTCCTTGTTTTCCTCGGCGATCTGCTCGAGGATGGGGCCCAGCACGCGGCACGGACCGCACCACGGCGCCCAGAAATCGACGAGTACGGGTTTGAGGAAACTCTGCTCTATGACCTCACGCTGAAAGTTGACCATATCTTCCTGTCTTTTTGGGTTTTCCGGAAACGAAAATGCTTTCACCGGCTACCGCTCAATATCCATGCCTTTGCGGCGAAAGGTGTCGCGATGGCAGGCTGCGTGACGACCATCACCGACAGGCTGGCGGCCGGCGCTACCAGGCGAGGTGGAAGAGGGCGTCGCCGTGGCTGACGACGGGCTGGTTGGTGTGGCCGATGATGCGGCAGTCGTGGGGGGCGAACACCTCGATCTCGTCCATGCCGTAGGGGTCGGAGAGGGCGCCCATCAACTGTCCTTTCCGCACCTCGTCGCCGGCGCGGCAGTGGCGCCGGAAGAGGCCTGCCCGCTTGGCGCGCAGCCATGAAGCGTGGCGCGCGTGCATGACGGGCGGCGGCTCGGGTGCCGAGGGCAGCATGTCGTGGGCGTGCAGCAGGCGCCGGATGCCGTCGAGGCCGCACTGGATGGCCGCTTCGTCGAAGCGCAGGTTTTCTCCGCCCTCGTACACGATGACGGGCTTGCCGGCGGCCAGCGCCACCTTGCGCAGCGAGCGCGGGATGGGTTTTTGCGCCAGCAGCACGGGCGCGGCGAAGGCCTGCGCCAGCTCGAGGCTGGGCGCGTGCTCGGCCGTGTAGCGCACCTGCGGATAGTTGTAGTGACTGTGGCCGCCGGTGTGGAAGTCCACCCCGAAATGACACGATGGCAGGATGCGCGCCGTGAGGATGCGGGCCATGCGTGCGGCCAGCGAGCCGCTCAGGCTGCCCGGGAAGCTGCGGTTGACGTCCTTGCCGCCGGGTGCCTCGCGCTCCTGCTCGATGAAGCCGATGATGTTGACCACGGGCACGACCACCACGGCGCCGCGCTGCAGCTCGGCGAACAGGCCCGTGCTGATGGCACGCCGCAGGATTTCTACGCCGTTGGCCTCGTCGCCGTGGATGCCGGCGGTGAAGAGCACGTGGGGGCCGGGCGTCTCGCTGCGCCGCACCCACACGTTCATGTGGATGCGCGTGTCGGTGGGCAGGCGCCCTACCGGCAGCCGCACCATCGTTTCCTGGCCGGGTGCGATCTCGGTCTGACCGATGAGCAGGGGTTCGTGTGTGCTCATGGGGCCGGGTATTCGACGTAGTTGCGGGGCGTTTCGTAGAGGCGCACGTGCAGGTCGAGCGCAGGGTCGAGGTGCGGACGCAGCAGGTGCCAGATGACGAAGCAGATGTTCTCGCTGGTGGGGATGCGGTGGCGGAACTCTTCGGTGTCGAGATTGAGGTTCTTGTGGTCGAAGCGCGCTTCGATCTCGTCGCGGATGAGCTCCTTGAGCCACTTCATGTCCACCACCATGCCCGTCTCGGGGTTCACCTCGCCGGTGACGCGCACCTCCAGCTCGTAGTTGTGGCCGTGGTAGTTGGGGTTGTTGCACAGGCCGAAGGTGGACTCGTTGCGGGCGTCGTCCCAGTCGGGATTGTACAGGCGATGTGCCGCGTTGAAGTGGGCGCGGCGGAAGACGGAGATGCGAAAGGGTCCGTCGGGTATCTTGCTCATGTGCGTGTCGGGTTTCCTCGGTCGTCAGTAATGAATGACATGCCTGCGCAAAACAGCCGGCAGGCCTCAGGGTTCAAAGATAGGCCGATTCGCGAAGGGCGGCGTGTGCGCGATCACGTGCCCCCGGTGCGGGGCCCCGCCTGTTCGGCGAAAAAATTGTCAGGCAATGCGCGGCAGGCGCCGCCGGCGCAGCCCCACCACCTTTTTGCTGCTAACTTTGCCGCAAAGCACCGGCAATGATGAAAAGACTGCTATTCGTTCTGCTGCTCGCCCTGCCCGCCCTGCTCGCGGCCCAGGAAAGCCGCTTCGGGGCGGGCCTGGTCGTGGGCCTCAATGCCGCCCAGATCAACGGCGACAACTCGGGGGGCTACAACAAGCTGGGCTTGCGTGCCGGGCTGCGCGGCATCGCGCACCTCGGCGCCCGCGCCGACCTGAGCGTGGACCTGCTCTACAGCCAGCGTGGCAGCCGCAGCGAGCTGGTCGTGGGCGGTGGGGTGCCCGTGTTCGTCATCCACCTGGTGTATGCCGAGGTGCCCGTGCGCTTCACCTGGCGCGACTGGTACGACGAAGACGACAAGTTTTACAAGGTCTTTGCCTCGGGCGGCTTTTCCTACGGCCGCCTGCTGCAGACGCGCTTCGAGAACACACCCCTCGAAGCCGAGGCCGAGCGCTTCAACACCAACGATGTGAGCCTCACGCTGGCCCTGGGCTACATGCAGAACCCGCATCTGGGCTTCCAGGTGAGCTGGTCGCGCTCGCTGACGCCCCTGTACAACAACCGCAAGTGGCTCAACGATGCCGGCCTGCCGCGCTACCCCTATAGCCTGTGGCCCTACTTCCTCTCGTTCGAAACGTTTTACCTCTTCTGACAAAACCGGCCAACCATGCGCTACCTGATCCTCGCTACCATGCTCGTTTTCGCTTTCGCAAACTGCACCTCCTCCTCGTCCGATGCGCGCCAGCAGGCACGCGAGGCGGTCGAGCAGCAGGTGCAGCAAACGCAGGCACCCGCTCCGCCCGTGCAGATGCTGCCCAGCCTGCCCATCGAGACGGCGCAGATGCTTTACGAAAAGTGCGACTACGTGGACTACGTCTTCTACGAGCTGCCCATCTCGATGAGCCTGTACGAGAAGGCCAGCATCCAGGCGGCCGTGCGCCACATCTCGGCCGCACCGGCCGGCCTCGACCCGCGCTGCAAGCCCGTGGGCCGCATCTTCTTCCAGATCGATGGCGAAAACGTGCTGCAGGGCGACATCTACTTCACGCCCGGATGCACCTACTTCATCTTCCTCGACGAGCAGGGCAAGCCCCGCTACGGCAACCAGATGACCGACGAGTGCATCCAGTATCTCAACAACAACTTCAACCACGCCGGTCTGAAGCAGGCCATCGTACCCCTCGAGCAGCGCAGCAACGCCCCCGTGCCGGCGCAGTGAGGCAGCGCCGCGGCAGGGGCCAGCGTTGGGAGAGTCCGGGTGTCTCTTTTTTGCCTTTCGGCAAATGGCGCCTGCCGGGCAGCCTCGCGCATCGCTTCAACGAGCATGACTATGGACACGAACCCCGCTTTGGCGGTGCTCGACCTGGGCACCAACACCTTTCACCTGCTCATCGTGACACCCGACGATGGCGGCGGCTTTCGCGAGCTGTACCGCGAGCGCCGCTTCGTCAAGCTGGCGCTGGGCGGCATCGAGCACATCCAGCCCGACGCCTGGCAGCGCGCCCTCGCGGCACTGAAGCACTTCCGGCAGGTGATCGACCGCTACGGCTGTGCCGAGGTGCGCGCCATCGGCACGGCCGGCCTGCGCACCGCCGACAATGCCGCGGCCTTTCTCGAGGCCATCCGGCGCGAGACCCGCATCGAGGTGGAGGTGATCGACGGCGAGCGCGAGGCCGAGCTGATCTTCAAGGGCACGCGCCTGGCCGTGCCCATGCAGCCCGGCCGCCACTATCTGATCATGGACATTGGCGGGGGCAGCGTCGAGTTCATCATTTGCGACAGCGAAGAGGCGAGCTGGGCGCAGAGCTTCCCCGTGGGGGTGGCCGTACTGCGCCGTCGCTTCCACCACCGCGAACCCATCGGCGAGGACGAGATCGCAGCGCTGCGCGCCTTCCTCGACGAGCAGCTCGCCCCGCTACGGCACGCCATTGCAGCACATGGCGGACCGCTCCAGCTGGTGGGCGCCTCCGGCACCTTCGACGTGCTGGCCCATGCCCTGCCCGTGCGGCCGCTGAGTGCCCATGCCTGGGCCGTGCCGCGCAGCCACATCGCGCCGCTCGTGAGCCGCACGCTCGCCGCCACACTCGAAGAGCGCCTGGCCATGCCCGAAATACCCGAGGCACGCGCCGACATGATCTCGGTGGCGTTCGTCTTGCTCGAATACGTGCTCGCGCTGCTGCCCGGCACCGACGAGGTGCTCGTCTCGGAATACGCACTCAAGGAAGGCGTGGTGGCGGAGTGGTTGGCCGAGATGGGTTGAGCGCTTGTCTCGCGCATCGCTTTCCCGTTCAGGGTGAATCGGTACTCGATGCCTCACGCCACAGCCTGCCCCGATTCTCGGGACAAGCTATCCGACAAGTCGGAACAGGCTCCCCGACAGAGTCGGGACAGGCCGATGATCGGGGCCGCGGCGCCGCTGCGGCACGCAACGTGCTTTCACATCTCAACCATCGGCTACGGCTCAACATCGGCCCCTGGGGCTGTCTCAACCAGCACACCTTCAGTGCACCAGGTGGTTGTAGTCGAGATAGTAGATGGCCTTGATGGACAGGCTGTTGGTCTGAGGCGCGTCGAGCAGATGGGCCAGGTTGTACAGGTAGTCGGTGGTGGTGTCGGCTTCCGAGCGGAAGATCTGGTTTTTCCACACGATGAACAGGTCGCTGCCCGGCGCGAAGCGCCAGCGCCACACGGCGTCGATGTTGAAGGCGTTGAAGTTGACGTCGTGCAGGGGATCGCCTTCGTCGTCCACGCCGAGGTAGGCCGATGGCTGCAGGTGCCCTTCTTCGTCGAGCAGCCAGAAGCTGCGGTAACGCACCGACGACCAGTAGTGGCGCGCGCGGAACGAGAGCGTCATCTTGTTGGAAAAGGCGTAGTTGACCGACAGTTCGTTGGTGAAGGTGTTCTGGTTGCGGCGTCCGAAGACGATGGCGTCGTCGGGCAACTGGTCGAAGCCGGCGCCCGACTCGGAAAGGGTGCGGTAGTAGGTGCCGGCCGATTCGAGGTCGTAGTAATCCACGGCGGCAGGGGTGTGCCCCACGTAGCCCGCTTCGTTGAACACGCGGCGGTTTTCTACCTGCAGCTCGAAGTTGAGCCGGTCGTTGACGCGGTAGCGCGGACCGAGCTCCACATTGAACTCATGGTATCCTGCCTCGGCGTATTTGCGAAAGCCCCAGTTGCCGCTGAGGGCTGCCCGCTTGCGGAAGTCGGAAGAGAACCACGAGCCGACGCGCACGCTGGCCGGCCGCACGAAGACGCGTTCGGGCGTGCGCGCCTCGAAGTAGTCGCGTACGCCGAGCGGCTCGGCGCGCATGTTGAGGCCGATGTGGAAAAAGCTGCGCAGCGTGGCCCAGGCCCACAGGCTCGTGCCCAGGCGCGTGAACACGTCGGGCGCGTAGAGGCGCTCGTAGTCCACGTTGAGCGACACGCCCGCATTGTTGAATTTGCCGAAAGGCTGAAACTGCCGGAAGCGCAGGTTGGCCTCCAGACGGCGCTCGTTGGGGCTGCGCAGGAAGCCCAGGTCGTTGATCTGGTAGGTGGGGCTCTCTTCGTTGTAGCCCACGCTCCACTGCCAGCGGCCGCTGATGCGCGCCAGGCGGGCGCCCCAGGCGTGGCCCAGCGAGGTGCTGTCGGGGAAATAGAGCTGGCTCAGCACGGCGCGGCCCCCGAGCGAGTAGTTGTTGCTTTTGTCGCGAAACTGAAACTCGGTGCCGGTGACGTTGGCCTCGTGGGCGGCCCCTTCGCGCCAGACGTTGGTGTTGACCAGCGACACGTACGAGTTGTTGGGCAGGTTCTGGTCGAAGACCAGCACGTTGTAGTTCGACAGGGGGTTGGTCAGCTCTTCGCGCGTGTGGCCGAGGCTGTCGGCGACGGTGGCCCAGGTGCGGCCGGCCAGCGCGTTGAACACGCCGATGCCCAGCCCCCCGTTGGTGCGGCCCGACACCTTGGTGGCGTTGATGAGCTGCACCTGCGCGGGGTTGTCGGTCACCTCCTCGCCCTCGCCCAGCCGGTCATAGACTTCCGAATAGTAGTAGGGGCGGCCGCCCACACGGCGCGAATAGAACAGGCCCGCGCGGTTGAACAGCTCGGTGCCTTCGGTGAAGAACTGTCTGTTTTCGTCGAAGCGCACCTCGAAGGGCGACAGGTTGAGCACCTGGTTGTCGGAACGCGCCTCGCCGAAGTCGGGCACCAGCGTCATGTCGAGCGTGAAGGCGTCGTTGATGCCGTACTTGACGTCCATGCCGCCGCTGAACGAGCGCCCCCACGAGGCGCGCGGCTCGGCATTGCGATCGTAGTAGTTTTCCACATAGGTGGCCACGAATGGGGTGGCCGACAGGCGCACGGGGCTCTTCAGGTCGCGGATGCCGGTGAGCAGGCCCGACTGGATGAGCAGGCCGCTGATGTCGGGCTTCACCTCGTTCCAGAAGGCGGTCTGGCGGTAGCGCCGGATGTGGCGAATGAAGTTGACGTGCCACGTCTGCTCGGGGGCCGTAGGGAAGCGCAGGGCCGAGTAGGGAATGCGCATCTCGATCGTCCAGCCTTCGGGCGTGATGCGCGTCTCGGCTTCCCACACGGCATCCCAGTTGCGGTCGCCGCGAAAGACCGAGTTGCCGGGGCCACCGCGGCGGCCACCCGCTTCGTTGTACTTGAGGTCGTACTGCACGCCGCGTGGCGTGACGAAAAAGCCCAGACCGTTCAGTCCGTCGCGATAGGCATCGATGGCGATGCCGAACCAGTCCGTGTTGCCGAAGTTGTCGCGTTCGGTGAGCTCCTGAAGGATGGAGTCGGGATGCGGGTCGTGGCAGACGACGCCCACGTAGAGCGCATCGTCGTCGTACAGCACCCGCACCTCGGTGGGGAAGGCAGCCGGCTTGCCGGGGTCGGGCTCGTTCTGCACGAAGCCGGTGGCAGCGGGTGCGTGCAGCCAGGCCGGCTCGCTCAGCTGCCCGTCTATTTTCACACTGCCCTCCAGCCGCCAGGCTTCGAGCGTCTTCTTGTCGGCCATGGTCTGGCCATGACCGAAGGGCACACAGGCCAGACAGACGAGCAAGGTCAGCGACAGCTTCAGGAGTCTGATGGGGTTCATATGGTCGGGTGATTTCTGCAAGTGTGGTCAGGATGGCGTTTGCCGAAAGGCAAACCAGACTGCCCGGCAAAGGTATGCAAAGGCCCTGCCGCCGAGCGTTAACGGCCTCTTAACACAGAAAGTTTTCAGAAAACAAGCGCCTCAGGATCGGCGCGCCGACAGTTCCTCGCACACCCTTCGGGCGCGCCAGCGGTAGTGGTGGCCTCCGCGCAGGCAGTCGTTGCGCGCTTCGTGGCGGATGTGGAGGGCATCGCCTTTCGGCAAATGGAGCAGCCTTTCGGCAAATGCGGCCGCCTCCTCGGCCGAGCGATAGAGGAAGATGCTCGTTTCGGGCCGGAACCAGGCGCGATGGTCGGGGCTGTCGGGAGCGAGCTGGACGGCGCCGGCAGCTGCCAGCTCGAAGCTGCGCATGTTGTGGGCGCCCTCGTTCCAGGGGCGGAAGATGTTGAGCGCGACGCGGTAGCGCGTGGCCACCCGCGCGTACTCGGCGCCATAGACGGGGGGCAGGTAGCGAATGTTGGGGTGTGCGGGGTGCCCTGGGCGCCTTTCGGCAAACACGTCCACGGGCAGGCCGGCCCGGGCCAGGGTGCCGATCAGGGCGTGGCGGCGCGCGTCGAGTGTGCCGGCGAAGGCGATGCGCGGCACCTCGGCCTCGGCGCTGGCCGGCAGCGGGGCCAGCCAGTGCAGGTCGTCGTAGCCAAACGGCAGATACACCACATCCAGCCCCTGTCGCTGCAGGCGCGCCACCACCTCGCGGTGCCAGGCGAAGTGCAGGTCGTACAGGGGCAGGCTCCGGACGATCCACTCGTTGCCCGTGGCCGGGCCGTAGCGAAACGGATGGTCGGGGTTGAAATTGACCAGCAGCCTGCCGGGCTGGCGCACCGCCTCGAGGTGTTCGGGTGCTACCTCCATGCCGCGGAACACCCACACTACGTCGGGCTGCCACCGGCGCGCCTCCTCCACCATGGCGCGGCCCAGCGGGCGCCACAGGCGCTGCCAGGCCAGGCGCGTCATCAGGCGCATGGCCGGGTTCTTCCGGGCCAGGGCGAGCGCCCGGTCCACTACGGGCACGATGGCGACCTCGTGTCCCATTTGCCGAAAGGCGGCGGCATAGGACTGTTCGAGCGCCCACGGACTGGCCGAGCCGACGATGAGGATCTTCATTTCCTGGTATGGTGGTTCAATTCAGTTCCCTCGCATGTACAGCCTCGCTGCGGTCTTTCACATCTCAACCTCGCAGCCCAACGGGCTGCGTCTCAACCATCAAATCCTCTCCCACCATCATTCCGCAGTGTCGGTTTTGCGCAAGCGGATGACCTGATAATGCGGTGTGGAAAATACCACTTCCATGCCTTCGGTCAGCAGGGTGCGCGGAAACATGGCCTCGTTTTTCGTCACGATGGCATAGGTGACCCATGCCGGCATGCGGGCCGCCACGCGACGCAGGTCGATGGGCAGCCTCGGATCGTACTGGGCGGCCGCCACGGCCTCGTAGTCGTGCGGATCGATGTGGTCGGGGATGTCGAAATAGACGAGGCGCCGCAGGTACCAGTCGATCTGGCCGTTGGAGAAGGTGGGTATGGTGCGGGCATCGAAGAAGGAGGGGCGCAGGCACAGCGTGCGCACGCCGATGTCGGAATAGTTGAGCAGACCGTCGGTGTCCTTGGTATGTGTGCGGATCCAGTCGATGACCTGCGTGCGCTCTTCGGGGTAGAAGAACTCGAACAGCACGCGGTTGCGGAAAAACTCCTTGTGCAGGGGCGCCATGACGAAGAGCAGGACGAGGGTGAAGGTGCCCGCCACCTGCCACCACTTTTGCGGCAGCAGGCTGGCCACCGACCGGAAGCCGCGCCACAGGCCGGCCCACAGCACCAGCGCCGTGAAGCCCAGCAGCACCACCACCATGCGCCAGGGCGTGAGCGCCACCAGCAGGTCGATATGGGCCGCGCTGGCCACGGCCGACACGGCCAGCAGGTAGCCGAAGCCCAGCAGCCCGAACCAGAGCGTGCGCCCGAAGGGATGGACGAAGCTGCGGCGCCACAGGGCCGTGGGTTCGGCCAACAGCCGGTGCCAGCGCTTCAGTCCGAACAGCAGCACGCCGATGGCCAGCAGCATCCAGCTCTCTTCGACGTAGCGGATGTAGGGCAGCTTGCCGTGGCTGCGCAGCGAGGGGATGACCAGGTGTTCGGGCCAGCCCACGATTTCGTGTATGCGCACGGCATTGAACTCGGGGCAGCACGTCTGCCGCGAGACCCACCAGATGAGTGCGCTCCACGGCAGCACGGCCAGCACGTAGCCCGCTGCCACCTTTAACTGGCGCCTCGGGTCGGCTTGCGCAAAAAGCCACTCGGCGGCCAGCAGACCCACGATCATGGGCAGGGCATTGAGCGGATAGAGCGGGTGCACGATGGTGGCCAGCGCCAGCAGCAGCACGCCGCGGCGGTGCCGCTGCTGCAGGAAGGCGAACAGGGCCGGAAAGAGCAGGGCCATGGTGAGGATCTCGGGATCGAAAAACTCGCGCACGATGCTGCGGATGTTGGGCACCCACGCCATCACGCGGTTCATGAACACCATCCAGGCCGACAGGGCGAACGCCACCCACTCGGGCGCATCGGGTACCAGGCGGCGCAGCATTTGCCGAAAGGCGAGGTAGAGCACCAGCCCACAGCCCAGGTTGAGCAGGAAAAACAGCACGGGCATGCCGCCGAAGCCCACCAGCCGCGCCAGCGGGGCAAGGGCGTACACGTAGGGCCACACCACGTTGAACTGCCCCAGCTGCAGGCTGACGAAGGGGTCGTTGGGGTAATGATGCATGCCCGCAGCCTCGTAGATGAGCGGCACCTCTTCCTCGTTGCTGATGATGCCGAAGCCGAAGCCGACGAGCAGATGGAGCCAGACGAGATAGAGGCCCGTCCAGAGCCACTTGTTTTCCCACAGTTTCCTCATACTCATAGGTCAGGTGTTTCGCGGCACAAGATGGCGCTTTCTCTTCACTCGTTTGTCTCGCTGTCGAAAAAGTGGTTGATTGGCAGAAACAAAAACGGAGAATCATGCACTGGATCGACTGGACCGTCATCGGCATCTACTCGGTGGGCTTGCTGGCGCTGGGCTACCTGTTTCGCGAGCAGAAGGACAAGCGCGACTACTTCCTCGGCGGGCGCAGCTTCGGCTGGTTCTCGATGGGCATGTCGGTGATGGCCTCCCAGCTGTCGGCCATCAGTTTCATCAGCGCGGCCGCCTTCGTCGGCATGAAGCAGGGCGGCGGCATGCAGTGGCTCACGTTCGAGTTTGCCGTGCCGCTGGCCATGATTTTTCTGATCGTCGTGCTGGTGCCGCCCCTCTACCGGGCGGGCATCGTGAGCGTGTATGCCTGGCTCGAGACGCGCTTCAGCCCTACTACGCGCCTGCTGCTCAGCGGCGTGTTCCAGTTCAGCAGGGCCTTTGCCACGGGCATCATGATCTACACCGTGGCGCTGGTGCTCGCCTCGGTGATGGGCATCCCCATGTGGCAGACGATCCTGTTGTCGGGGGTGGTCACCATCATCTACTCGTGGCAGGGCGGCATGAAAGCCGTGGTGTGGGGCGACGTGGTGCAGATGCTCATCCTGCTGGCCGGCATCGTGCTGTGCATCGTGTATGGCTTGCACCTGCAGGGCGGCTGGGAAGCCTTCGTGGCGCGCGTCGACCACCAGCGCCTCGAGGCGGTACCGTTCAACTGGGGTGTGGGTGAGGGGCAGGAGTTCGGCTTCTGGCCCATGCTCATCGGCGGTTTCTTCCTGTACATCAGCTACTACGGCTGCGACCAGAGCCAGGCGCAGCGCGCCCTTTCGGGCAAAAGCCTCAAAGAGGTGCGGCGCGCCCTGCTGTTCAACGGCCTGTTCCGCTTTCCCGTCACGCTGGCCTACTGCTTCATGGGGCTCATCGTGGGCACCTTTGCTTTCGGCACGCCCGGATTTCTGGACCAGATCCCTGCCGACCAGCCCGACCGCATGATCCCGCTGTTCATCATCAACTATCTGCCCACGGGCGTCGTGGGACTGCTGCTGGTGGCCATCCTGGCGGCGGCCATGTCGTCCCTGTCGTCGGCCATCAACTCGCTGAGCGCGGCCACGCTCGAGGACTTCGTGGCGCGTCGCCGCACGCTCGACGCCGCCACGCAGGTGGCCTGGTCGCGTCGGCTGACGCTGGCCTGGGGGCTGGCCTGCATCGGTCTGGCCTTCGCGGCGGGCCGCATCGCGCCCACCGTCATCGAGGCCATCAACAAGGTCGGTTCGGCCTTCTACGGCCCCATCGTGGCCACCTTCATCCTCGGCATCCTGAGCCGTCGGGCCCATGCCCGTGCTGTCAATGCCGGCCTCATCGCGGGCGTGGCCGTCAACCTCTTCATCTGGCAGAGCGGCCTGCCCGTCTTCTGGATCTGGTGGAACTTCATCGGGGCGGCCATCACGCTCGCCATCGGCTATGGCCTCAGCCTCGTGTGGGCGCCTTCCGGCAAAAAGGACCCCGCCGAGCTGCCGCCGCCTGCCGGCAAAAGCTGGTGGGTGCCCGAAAACGGCGTCCTGCTGGCCTGGTTCGCACTGATCGTCTGGTTCAGCCTGAATCTGAAGGAGTGGATTTGATGGAGAGACGGAGAGAC
>CAYNYN010000044.1:0-14810 GCA_964401445.1 uncultured Saprospiraceae bacterium
AAAACCCGAGATTGTTTGACCCAAACCCTTTCACCATGAAAGCACTTCTCATCAGCTTGCTCTCGCTCGCGTTCGGGGCGTGGTACTTCTTGCCCGTTGCCCCTCACGCGCCTGCACCTTCGGAAGTCTCTCATCAGTGTTCTGCTTCGACCACCAACGGAAATGGCACCTGTTCAATCACTTGCCCTTCGGGTTGCACGTGTCATTGTGCTGGTAATCAATTTGGCTGTGCGTGTAGCTGTGATTGTCCAAGTGGTGGCAGGGGTGGAGGCTCTCAAGCTTTCATTGATGTCAATCTCGCACCCGAGCAAGTGCTTCAGAAGGCAAAATCGATTCTGGAGCGGGATGGTTCGGCAGTAGCGCTTCGGATCGCTGAACAGCTCGATGAGCTGATGCAGTTGGACCCGGCAACAGAGGCCGAGGCAATTGCAAGCAGAATATTTGCAATCGACGAACTCATGAGTCGACTGGATTCCGATACCCTGGATGAATTGATGGAAATCGATATCACCGATGCTGATTGAGGAAAAGCGCTCCCCTTTTTCCTTATATGGCGAACAGAGTCATGGGGCAACTCGTGCCTCTGTTCTGCCTTTTTTCTGGACTCTCAGTTAGTACGACTTAACTGGACTCAACAACGCTCAACTCTCAACTATTTTTTGCAGGGGACTCAAGCTTGCATTCTTGATATATCGTACCGCACCCCTTTGGGTATGTTGATGATGAAGTTTTGTTCCCAAAAAAAGCCGCATCGCTTTGCTCATCGGTGCAACCGTTCTTGCGATATTTTCATCTTTTCTCTTGAACTCGAAAACTGCTTCCCATATGCAAAGCAAACTGCACTTTTTTGCCCTTTTCCTTTCGCTGGTGTGGATGGGTTGCCCGGCAACGCCCGATACGGCAGACAAGGTAGTGGCCACGCCGGAGGCGCCTCCCGAGCCCTGTGTGGGGGCCGCAGGGCTGGGTGCCGAATGCCGCTTGCAATGCCCTTTGCCCTGTGAGGGCTGCGGGTGCAACGCGCATTTCCTCGGATGCGTGTGCCGATGCCTGGGCTGCGAGGAGCCGCTGCTGGTGGTGCTCGCTCCCGACGACCGGCTTGATGCCGTGCAGCGCGTATTGCAACAGAGCGATGCCTCGGTAGCAACTGACATGCTCGAAAAACTGGAGGAGATCCGCCGGCGGGTGGCTGCCCCCGATGAGGGGATCGAGCAATTGCTCCTTGGCTTCGAGCAGCAAATGATGTTGCTGGATGCGGACACCCTCGAGCGGCTGATGGCGCTGGCTCGACAAGAGTGAGCGAACCCGAAAAATCGCATATCATGAAACGCTGGTTGCTGACCTGTTGGCTCGGTCTGTGCGGGTGCGCGCTGTGGAGCCAGGCACCCGCCGGCGAAGTGATCTACGATTTCTACCTCAACCTGCGGGGCATTCCCATCGAGCGGGAGGCCACCCTGCAGTTCCGGTTGCCCGAGGCGGTCTTTTTCCACAGCCGGGGCCCCGAGGGCATGGTGTGCAAGGACTACCTGGGCAATGTGGGCGATCACACGCTGACAGTAATCGTCTCGTATGCCACGCCCTATGGTGAGTCTTGGCAGTACAAGGGCTGCCCCATGGAGTGCTACGACCGCGACTCGCTGGGCGAGATGGTCTATACCCGCCTGGACTCGGCCTATCTCATTGTGCGTCGGTTGATAAAGCGTGCGAAGGCTTGGTACCGCGAGCCGCTGCCCGCCATCGAATGGACGGTTTACGACAGCACGCGCACCATCGGGCCCTATCGCTGCCAGATGGCCACGGCCCATTTTCGCGGGCGCGACTGGACGGCCTGGTTCACCCGCGCCATACCCGTGCCGCTGGGCCCGTGGAAGCTGATCGGGCTGCCCGGCCTGGTCATCGAGGCGCACGACGCCAGCGGCGAGGTGGCCTTTGCGGCCAAAAGCGTGCGCTACGGGCAGGAGCTGGACGTGCATCCCGCACCCCCACCGCCCGACAGCGGACGCCGGCTCACCTTCGAAGAGGCCCGCACCTTCGAGATCGAAACGATCCGGCGCATTCAGCGCTTGGAGGCGGCTATGTTTAATTCCGACGCTGTTGACTTGCCGACGCCGGAATGGGCGATCAACTGGAACGTCATGGAGCGCTACGAGGAGCAGTGAGGTGGCGGCGATGTTGAGATGAAAAAAGCGTTGCGCATCGTTGCGTCCCCGATTTGCATCGGAGCCTGTCCCGGCTTTAACCGGGGACAGGCGTGGCGCCGTAGCGCGAGGAAAAGATAGATCCGATTTGCCCGGTTGCGCCGATTCGCCCGCTTTGGCCAAACGCTGTGTAAGCGACACGGCGTGCACCTGCGCATGAAACCTTTGGTCAACGGGCATTGCGCGCGTGCACGTCCGTTGTCCATGCTCCTATAGACCATCATCCCAAACACCAGACCCATGCACGAGCTGACTTTTCTCCGGCTTTCGCCAAAAGGCACCGGCCGCGGGTGTAGCGGCTGGTGGTGGGGGTTGCTGCTCTGGCTGTATGCGGGCACCTTGTGCGCCCAGCAGGCGCCCATGCTTACAGGCGTAGTGACCGATGCAGGCACCGGCCAGGCGCTGGCCTGGGCCTCGGTCTCCCTGCTGCAACTGCCCGACAGCACCGTGAGCGCGTATGTGCTGACGGACGTCGAGGGGCGCTTCGCGCTACCCTACCCTGACGAGGCGGCCCGGCGCCTGCTGGTCGTCCAGTATGTGGGCTACGAAGACCTGTTCGCAGCCGTGGCCGGGCTGCAGCCCGATACCCTGTACCGCTTTGCGATGCGCCCGCTGCAGGTGGCGCTCGAAGAAGTGACCATCGCGGTGCAGCAGCCCGTGCGCAGGCGCGACGACACCCTCTTTTACGACATCCGCCGGTTCATCGATTCGACGGAGCAAACCGTAGGCGATGTGCTGGCCAAGCTGCCCGGCTTCGAGGTGTCGAACCAGGGCGACATCAAGGTGATGGGCAAGCCCGTGCAGCGCCTGCTCATCGAGGGCGAAGACATCGCCGGGCACGATTATCAGCTCATCACGCGCACCCTCTCGGCCGACGTGCTCGAGTCGGTAGAGGTGTGGTTCAACTACGGCGAGAACCCCCTGCTCACCCAACTATTCGAGGGGGGCGAGGTAGCCGTCAACCTCAACCTGAAGGAGTCGCACAAACAGAGCCTCAGCGGCGAGCTGGAGGCCGCTGGCGGCACGGGCGGCTTCTACGACGGACGGCTGCACCTGGTGGCCCTGTACGGGCGCATCAAGCAGATTGCCACGGTCGAGGCGAGCAACATCGGCCGGCCCGCATCCTACTATCTGTGGCCGGGCGGCGAGCGTCCCGACCTCGTGGCGCCCACCGCGCTGTCGATGTTACCGCGCCGCATCGTCCACTTCAGCGAGTTCTTCAACGAGACCCAGCTCGTCGATCGCACGCGCTTCAACCACATGACGGAGGCCTCCACCATGGGCACCCTGCGCCTCGGCGGCACCTGGCGCCTGCGTTTCGGCGGCGCCCTGCCCCGCGAGCGGTTCCGGCAGTACACCACCAACGAGTGGTGGTATGCCCCCGACGATCCGCTCAACCGCACCGACAGCATCGAGCGCCGCGTCGATATGCACGCCGGCCGTGCCTGGCTGTGGCTCAACGGCATGGCCGGCAGCAAGACCTCGATCAAGGCCGGCATCGAGCACGCCCGCAACAATGAAAACAACGAAGCCGAGCTGCAGGCAGGTGAGTCGCGCCTGACGCGCCCCGCATGGGCGCATACCATGGCCCTGGCCTCGCTGACACACCGTTGGGAAGGGCCAAGGGCTTCCGTCCTGTCGGCAGAATACCTCGAGGTGGCGCAGGAGCGCACCCTTCGTTTCACCACCGAGGTGCCCGTCTTCGAGTCCTTGCTCGGCCTGGGATGGCGCCAGTTGCGACAGGAGGATGCCTTGCGCAGCCAGAGCTGGCGCGTGGCCAAGCACTACCTGTACAAGACCGACAAGGGCGTCTGGATGGCGGGCCTGGCCTGGACCGACCGCAACGACCGGTGGCAGCTCGCACGCAGCGCACTGAGCGATACCACGTACGCCCATGCCCTTTCCGGCTACACCAGCGCCAACCGCGAGTTCGGCCTGTACCTGCGTAACAGGCGCGATGTCGGTGAATGGCAATGGGAAGGCGACGTGGAGGCCGGGCTACTCCACCACCGGCTGCGCCCCGAGGGCGAACTCATGCCCGCCGTCGATCAGCGCTTGCCCTACCTCAATGGCGGCATCCGCCTGATGCCAAGGAAAAACTCGGAGCGCAACGTCAGCTTCTGGATGCGCGTGCACAAGAACCTGCCCGACCCACTCCTGCAGCTCGACGCCCTGCGCCTCGAAGGCCGCTACGCCCTTTATCGGGGCATGGCAGCGCCCCTCGTGCGCCAGCGCTTCGAGCTGGGGGCCGAGTGGCAGCGCACGCGTCTGCTGCCGTACCAGAGCCTGCGGCTGCAAGGCTTGGTCAGTCTGGCCCGCAATGCCTGGACGCCCGACATCCTTCCCGGCACCCAGATGGTGCTGCGTTCCTGGATCGAACGGCCTGCGCCCGTGCGCTACGCCAGCGTGCAGGGCGGCTACGAGCGTCTGTTCGACAAGATTTTGGTAGGCTTCAAAATGCAGCCCTCGTGCTCGTACTACGAGAGCGAAGAGGTATTCGACGGGCTGTTGCGCCAGGTGCGCCAACTGCAGTACGGCCTCAAAACCTCGCTGCGCAGCAACCTCGACTTTCCGATCAACCTGATGGTGGGCACCCGCGTGGACTACATCCGCATCCACCTGCGCCCCGAGGGCAATGGCACGGGAACCACCTGGCCCTCGCTGACCCGCACCACCTGGGCCAACCTGTACATCCGGCCGGCCAAAGACATCAAGGTGATCCTCTCCAACTCGTGGTTCGCCGCCCGGGCGCGCTCGGGCAGCAGCAGCCAGTGGCTACAGGTAGATGCCTCGGTGTGGTGGCGGCCCGAAGGAGCCTGGTCCTTCCGCCTTTCGGCAAACAACCTGACCGGCGCGCCTGCATTCGTCACCTTTACCGACTCGAGCTTCGTGCAAACGACCTTCAGCCAGCAGATCCTGCCGCGCTACGTCATGCTGCACCTCCAGTGGAAGTTCAGCCTGAAGCAGGCGGATAGTGGGGAGTAGATGGAAGGTGAGGCCGGGGCAGGCAGTGACGCGTGACACCCCGATACTCGGGGCAGGCAGTGACGACGTCAGGACGCAATATTTCCATCGTCCATCGTCCATCGTCTATCGTCCATCGTCGCGAGCGCAGCGAGCAATCCTCTTGACGCGACATTCATCGTCCTTCCCCGGCGCTATGCCACTCGTCCATGCAATCCTGTCGGGCTGCAATGTGCATCGGATTTGCCATCTTCGCTGCGCACCGCATTTTTTGGCGAAAGCCGAGGCATGCACATGCCGGAGTGCGGTGTCGAGGCGTTTTCTGACAAAAACACATCCGATGAAAAAGTACTTGCTTGCCTGTGTGGTCGGCATCGGTCTGATGCATGGCAGCGCGCTGGCCCAGCTGCAGGGGCCCACCGAGGAAGATGCAGCCACGCGCTTTGCGCAAACCATCACCGCCGACGACATCCGCGCCCACCTCGAGGTGCTGGCTTCCGATGCGTACGAAGGGCGCGAGACGGGCACTGAAGGGCAGCGCAAGGCCGCCGCCTACATCGAACAGTATTTCCGCAGTCTGGGCCTGCCGCCCGTGGTGGGCGATACGGCCTGGCAGCAGCCCATCCTGTTCACCTCCGAGCGGCTGGTCGAGGCCGAGCTGCGCACCGGCGACAAGGAATGGCGGCACCTGTACGACTTTTACGCCTGGCCCTCGGCCATGCCGGCAGGGCGCCACGAGATCGTGGCCGACGAGGTGGTCTTCGCGGGCTACGGCATCGATGCGCCTGCCTGGTCCGACTACGCCGGTCGCGACGTGGAAGGCAAGGTGGTGCTCATCTATCAGGGCGAGCCCTTCGACAGGGAGGGGCACTCGCGCGTGACGGGCACCGACGAGCCCTCGCGCTGGGCCAACGACTGGAAGCTGAAGATCGCCACGGCACGCCGGCACGGGGCGCGTGCCGTCCTGTTGGTGGAGCCGCAGGTGCGCAAGCAGGTGCTGGCGGCCGGCAGCCGCCTGTTTCGGCCCCATACCTTCATGGGTGACGGCAGCGAGGCCGACGCGAGCTATCTGCCCCATGCCTTCGTGTCGGCAGCGGTGGTGCGCCACCTGCTGGGCAAGCACATGAAGAAGGTGGTGAAAGCGCGCAAGCGCATCGAGCGCAAGGGCAAGCCGGCCCTGGTGACCGTGCCCGCCCGCCTGCGCCTGGTGCTCGACAAGACGCGCAGCACGCTCACCGGATCCAACGTGCTGGGCTACATCGAAGGCATCGACCCGGCTCTCAAGCACGAGCTGGTCATCATCTCGGCCCACTACGACCACCTGGGCAAGCACGGCGGCGCCATCTACAACGGCGCCGACGACAACGGCTCGGGCACCTCGACCGTGCTCGACATCGCCCAGGCTTTTGCGGAAGCGCGCAAGGCGGGCGTGGGGCCGCGGCGCAGCGTGCTGTGCCTGCTGGTGTCGGGCGAGGAGAAGGGGCTGCTCGGCTCGCAGTACTACGTGCACCATCCCGTCTTTCCGCTCGAAAACACCGTGGCCGACATCAACATCGACATGATCGGTCGGGTGGACGAAGCGCATGCCGACGATCCGCACTACGTCTATGTCATCGGTGCCGACCGGCTCAGCAGCGAGCTGCACCAGATCAACGAGGCGATGAACGCGCGCTACACCCACCTCGAGCTCGACTACACCTACAACGCCGAGGACGACCCCAACCGCTACTACTACCGCTCGGACCACTACAACTTCGCCGAGCGGGGCATCCCCGCCGTCTTTTTCTTCAGCGGCGTGCACGAAGACTACCACCAGCCCACCGATACGGTGGACAAGATCATGTTCGACAAGATGGTGCCCATCGCCCGACTGGCTTTCTACACGGCCTGGGAGTTGGCCAACCGCGACGCCCGCATCGTCGTGGACAAGGGCAAGGACCGCACCCGGCAGTGAGCTCGTCCTGACCCGGGGATCGGGGGCAGGTTGTGTTTCCGCGCAGATGTCGATACGCTGCTTCCCCGATAATCGGAGCCTGCCCCGAGCATCGGGAACAGGCGCAGCGATGTTGCGATGGCATAAAACGTTGCGCCACGTGGCGTCGTTCCGCTGGGGGGCGCAAGCAACCGAAAACCGAAATTTCCATCGTCCATCAGCCTCATCCTTGGCTTTCGCCAAAAAGAGAAGGGGATGCAACCCGATTGTGGTTGCATCCCCTTTTTTGCCGAAAGGCGGCAGGAGGAAATTACTTGTAGCGTACAGTTACGGTCTCGCCGATCCAGCAGGGCACCTTGACCTTGGCGCCTTCGTTGACGCCGCGCATGAAGCCTTCCTGCTTCTCGGGCATGAAGGCGCGGTACTTGGCGATCTTGCTGTTGGCCTCTTCGGCTACCGAGGGGTCGATGGCCTTGGCATAGGCGTACTTCTCGATGGCGGCCAGCACGGCGATCTGGTGATCCCAGGGCTCGTTGCCGCACGAGCTGCTGGTGGCTGCGTACATGTCGCCAATCAGCATGTAGGGCTGGCCCCAATTGTCTTTCAGTGCAGCGGCCTTGCGCGCGTGCTCGCGGGCGGCGCCATAGCGCTTGAGCTTGCGAAACTCGATCGAGGCCATCGAGAAGTAGTACTGGGCCTTCTTCTCGGGATCGGTCTCCTGCTCGATGGCTTCGCGGTACTTGGCCAGCGCTTCTTCGTATTTGCCTTCCTGGTAGAGGATGTTGGCAGCGAAGGCGGGGTTCTTTTCGATGTATTCCTGCATCACGCGGATCGAGTCCTTGACGTAGATCTCGCGCACGATGGGATCGTTCTTGTCGCAGCCGCCCTGCACCAGGTACTTGTACACTTCCTTGTACACCTCGGGGTTGTCGGGATCGGCCTCGTACATGGGCAGGTACTTGTTCTTGAAGTACTCGCAGTCGAACACGAGCTGCGAGATGGGCTCATAGGCGGCATCCATGGCGGCCATGGCCTGCTCGTAGTACTGCGCCCAGTCCTTGTTGTTGGCCTTGTTGTATTCGCCAATGGCGTGCAGGCGCTCGTAGATGGCGCGCGTTTCTTCCTTGGAGAGTTTCTCTTTCGAGAAAAGGTACACGGCTACCGTGGCGTAGGGCACGAAGACGGTGTACTGCGTCTGGTCGCCGGCTTCCTCGACGGCGCGCTTGGCGATCTCATACACCTCTTCGTAGGGGCGGCGCAGGTTGTAGAACAGGTCGTACACCTCGAGGCCCAGCGCATAGGCCTTCTCGTTGGGGTAGCACTGCACCCACTGCTCGTAGAGCATGACGATGGTGTCGGCATAGCTCTCCTTGAGCTTGGGGTCGTCGGTGTTCTGGTACATCCAGCGGTAGATGTCGATGCCGTCGGAGAAGTGGCTGGAGCGGCGGCCGTCGGCGGCAGGGGCCATGGTGTAGGCCTGCTTCCAGTAGGGATAGGCGGCTTGGTAGTCTTTTTGTTTGATGAAGCCGCGATAGAGCACGTGGGCGTTCTCGGCCTGTTCCTTCTGGGGCGAGTTGATCCAGGTTTCGCACTGCGCACCGGCCTGCAGGGGCAAGATGAGCGCAGTGACAATGAGGGTCATACCAGCGAGCCAGGTTTTAATTTTCATGATCAATTGAATTTTCGTTTAAAGAACCACGAATTATCGTTAAGCGTGAAGCCAAAGGTCAAACGCATCCAGGTCTCCTTGAGGCCTTCGGGCGGGGCGGTGCGGCCCAGCTCGAGTGCCACGTTGATCCACGACACTTCCTGCCGCGGCTTGATGACCGGAAAGCCGGCACCCAGCGTGATGCCCGTCTCTTTCATGTCTTCCACGCGCGGGTCGAGGCGGTGGAAGAAGCCCAGGCGGTAACGCGCCCGTGCGAAGTAATTATTGTACGACTGGTAGTTGGGCGTCACCTCCACGCCAGCCGACAGGTGCCAGGTGTCGTAGAGCTGCTCGTCGGGGCGGGCGTCGTTCTGGTACTGGCTCCAGCGTTCGAAGCCGTATTCGGCGCCCACGCGCAGCTTGTTGGCTACCTGGTACATCATTCCGACGCCGAAGGAGGCGGGAAGTGTCCCGTTTCCGGATTGGTTAACAACATTTAACACCGTGTCCACATCCGGTAAGGAAGTATTCACACCCAGACGGCGCACTTCGCTGTCGGTGCGGAAGGGCTGGGCCGACTGCCCGTAGAGGCCGAAGACGAGGCTGGTGCCGGAAGGGGCCAGCGTGCCGTCGGGCTGCTTTTCCTTGAAGTCGTAGCGGTACTGGAGGCCTGCTTTCCAGATGAGGCCGCGGTAGGCGGTGTCATCGACGAAGACGTCGTGGTAGGGGCTCTCGGTAGTGAGAAACTCGACCTGGCGGTTGGAGGCGATTTTGCCGAAGAGCCAGTTGAGGTGTACACCTGCCGCGAAGTTCTTGTACCGCCAGCCATTGCCCCACGTCAGCGCATACACGCCGCCCGAGCCGAGGAAGTGGTTGTTGACGGTGTCCATGGGCGGTATCTCCGACTGTGCCGTCACGATGTAGCCTACGGTGGACCAGGGCGCCAGCGACACGTTCATGGCCCAGTTGAAGGGCGTTTGCCGGTTTTCGAGCACGCGGTTGAGGGGGTTGACCAGGGGGAAGGCCAGCGACAGGTAGGCCAGGTTGCCGTTCCACACGTCGTCGGTGCCTTCGGGGCCTTCGAGCGAGGCGTGTTTTGCGAACAGTGCCCCCTCGAACGAGGCGGTGCGCAGGAAGGCCATGGCAGCGGGGTTGCTCAGGTTGGCTTGCAAGGGGTCCTGCCAGGCGGCAGTCATGCGTCCCATGCCCAGCGTGGCTGCGTTCTGGCGCGTGGCCAGGTCGCCCAGCCCCAGACGCGAGTAGGGCGAGTTGAAGGAAGGAAAGTCGAAACCCGGCGTGGAGAACTGGGCATGCAGCGGCGCCAACAGCGCGCACATACCCAACCAGACCACGAAAAGACTACGCTGCATGTTCGGCATTGTGTTTCAAGATTTGATTCAGTCCGATGAGGACCAAATCGGGGTTCGCAAATATCTCTGTTTTCCAATAGCGTACAAAAAGATCGGCATCGCCGCCGGTGACCACCACCTGCACCGGGCCCAGCATCCGTTCGGCCTGGCGCACAAAGCCTTCCACCTCCCACACCATGCCGTAGCCGGCCCCTGCCTGCATGGCCTCGGCCGTGGTGCGGCCATACCACGAGTCGGGCATGGCGGCCTCGAGTCGGGGCAGGCGGGCCGTGTAGGCGTGCATGGCTTCGAGCCGCATGCGCCAGCCGGGCGAGATGTTGCCCCCGAGGAAGACCCCCTCGGCCGTCAGCAGGTCACAGGTGAGGCAGGTGCCGGCATCGACCACCACGCAGTGGCGGCCCGGGAAAAGGTGTTGGGCACCGGCCGCCGCCGCCAGCCGATCCTTGCCCAGCGTCTCGGGTGTCCGGTAGGCATTGCGAAAGGGCAAGGGCGTGGTGTGGGTCAGCTCGACGAAGCGGGCATGCCGCTGCAGGGCCTCGCGCACCGTGCTCGGCACCGCGGCCACGGACGAAAGGATGATGTGCGCAGCCTTTTGGTTGTATGCCCACGACAGGATTTCCTGCCAGGGGTGCCCCTGCCAGCGGGCGCGGGCACGCAGCACGTCGCCTTCGAAGGTGGCCGCCTTGACGCGGCTGTTGCCTATGTCGAGCACCAGATGCATTAGGCCGGATCGGTGTTTGAGTTTACAGTTTAAAGTTTAAAGTTTAGTGTTTAAATTTGATTTATAGTGAATTGGTGGTGAGTTTGTGTGTCCATTGTCCATTGTCCATCGTCTATCCTCCATCGCAGCGGGCTCAGTGTTTGAAATGGCGCGTGCCGGTCAGGACCATGGCCATGCCATGCGCGTTGCAGTAGTCGATGCTTTCCTGGTCGCGGATGGAGCCGCCCGGCTGGATGACGGCTGTGATGCCCGCCTCGTCGGCAATCTCGACGCAGTCGGGGAAGGGGAAGAAGGCGTCGGACGCCATGACGGCCCCCGACAGGTCGAAGCCGAAGCTGCGCGCCTTGGCGATGGCCTGCTTGAGGGCATCGACGCGCGAGGGCTGGCCGCAGCCCATGCCGATGAGCTGGCGGTCCTTGACCAGGGCGATGGCGTTGCTCTTGAGGTGCTTCACGCAAACGTTGGCGAAGAGCAGATCCTCGATCTCGCGCTCGCTGGGCGCCTTTTCCGTCACCTGCTTCAGGTCGGCGCGCGTCTCGGTCTTCAGGTCGGTGTCTTGCTCTACGACGCCGTTGAGCAGGCTGCGGAAGCTGCGGGGCCGCACGTACCACTCCTTGGCACGCAGCAGGATGCGCTTTTTCTTTTGCGACAGCAGCTCGAGCGCGTCGGGCGCGAAGTCGGGCGCGATGAGCACCTCGTAAAACAGCTTGTCGATCTCCTGGGCCGTGGCCAGATCGACGGGGCGGTTGCAGGCGAAGATGCCGCCGAAGGCAGAGACGGGATCGCAGGCCAGGGCCGCCGTCCATGCCTCGTGCAGGGTGGGGCGCGTCGCCACGCCGCAGGTGTTGGTGTGCTTGAGGATGGCAAAGGTGGGTTCGGCATCGGCAAACTCGCGCATCACCTGCACGGCCGCGTCGATGTCCACCAGGTTGTTGTAGGAGATGGCCTTGCCGTTGAGCTTGTCGAAGATGGCGTCGAAGTCGCCGTAGAAGACGCCCCGCTGGTGCGGGTTCTCGCCGTAGCGCAGGATGTCGGAGCGGTGGATGCTGTACTTGAACGACAGGTCGGCCGTGCCCTCGTTGAAGTAGTTGAAGATGGCGATGTCGTAGTTGCTCGACACCTTGAAGGCGCGCCGTGCCAGCTCGCGCCGGTCTTCGAGGCTGGTCTTGCCGCCCTTCGTCTGCAGCAGCTCGAGCAGCATGCCGTACTCGTCGCGGCTGGGCACCACCACCACGTCGCGGTAGTTTTTGGCGGCAGCCCGGATGAGCGAGATGCCGCCGATGTCGATCTTCTCGATGATGGCGGCCTCGTCGTCGGTGCTGGCCACCGTCTCTTCGAAGGGGTACAGATCGACGATGACCAGATCGATCTCGGGGATGTCGTAGCGGGCCAGTTGTTCGAGGTGGTCGGGCTCGCGCCGTGCCAGGATGCCGCCGAACACCTTGGGGTGCAGCGTCTTGACGCGGCCGTCGAGGATGGAGGGGTAGCCCGTGAGGTCTTCCACGGCGATGACGGGCACGCCGAGCGACTCGATGAAGCGCTGGGTGCCCCCCGTCGAGTAGATGGTGACGCCCAGGGCGTGCAGGGCCCGTACGATGTCGTCGAGTCCGTCCTTGTGATACACCGACACGAGCGCCGTGCGGATCTGTTTTTCAGCCATGACCTGGAATTCGTTGGTTCGTTGATGATACGCCTGCCCTTCCTTCGCGGAAAAGCGGCGCAAAGGTAGGCATATCCCTTGGGCTGGCCAATTGACATGCAGGGCTGATTTACAGTGCCTTTCGGCAAATGCCACCCGCGGGCCGCACTGCGGAAATTTTTTTCCGGCCGTCAGGCAACGAAAAGGCATGCCGCCTCATCTACTCCCATACCGAGCTTTCCTTTTTTTCATCACTTTCTTTCCATACCAGGAACAAGCCATCCCCCCGGTCCGGCCGGACCGCGGGGGATGCCTGGTGTGCTTTTGGTGGTTGGGGTGGTTTGATGTAGCGCCGATCACGCCCATCCCATTTCTTCTGCCCGTCACAAGCACGGTGGGCTGCGTTTGGCGAAAGCCGCAGGAGGGGCGTACTTTGTGAGCCGCTTACGCAAAACAACCCCAATCCTATGTCCAAAAAAGTACTGGTTACGGGAGGCTGCGGCTATATCGGCAGCCATACCATCGTCGATCTGCTGGAGCACGGCTTCGAGGTGGTGAGTGTGGACAACCTGTCCAACTCGGACGAAAGCGCGCTGGACGGCATCGAAAAGATCACGGGCAAGCGCGTGCCCAATTACCGCGTCGATCTGTGCGATCTGGCCGCCACCGAGCGCATCTTTCAGGAGCATCCCGACCTGGCAGGCATCATCCACTTTGCTGCGCTCAAGCTGGTGGGCGAGTCGGTGGAGCAGCCGCTGCGCTACTTCCGCAACAACCTCAACAGTCTGCTCAACGTGGTGGACTGCGCGCTGCGCTACGAGGTGCCGCACTTCATCTTTTCGTCGTCCTGCTCGGTCTATGGCAACGCCACCGAGCTGCCCGTGACCGAGGATACGCCCTGGCAGGAGGCGGAGAGCCCCTACGCCCGCACCAAGCAGATGGGCGAGCAGATCCTGCGCGACATCACGCGCACGCACGGCCAGCTCCACGCCATCCTGCTGCGTTACTTCAACCCGGCCGGCGCCCACGAGAGCGCCCTCATCGGCGAGGCACCCACCAACCCGGCTTCCAACCTCGTGCCGGTCATCACCGAGACGGCCATCGGCAAGCGCCCCGAGATGGTGGTCTTTGGCGACGACTACCCCACGCGCGACGGCTCGTGCATCCGCGACTACATCCACGTCATGGATCTGGCCAACGCCCACACGCGCGCCCTGCAATACCTGATGGAGGGGCGCAACGAGTCGAACTGCGAGGTGTTCAACGTGGGCATCGGGCAGGGGGTGACGGTGCTCGAAGCCATCCGCGCCTTCGAGAAGGTGACCGGCCGCAAGCTCAACTACCGCATCGGCCCGCGCCGCCCCGGCGACGTGGTGGCCATCTATGCCAATTACGACAAGGCCGAGCGCCTGCTCGGCTGGCAGCCCCGCCGCAACATCGAAGACATCATGCGTACGGCCTGGCAGTGGGAAGTGGCGCGCACCCAGGGGGCCGAGGTAGCGCGTTGAGCCAGCCCGTCAGATAGCCGTCATTCCAGCACGCCGCTGCGCTTGTACTTGTAGAAATCGACGCCGGCGCCAAAAACCCAGCCTTCCTGTCCCTTGCGGGTGCGCACCTTGACCCAGGGCTCGATAGCCGTTTCGTAGCCCAGGTTGATGGTGTCGCGCTCCTCGGTCACTTCGTCGAGGAAGTACACTTCTTCGTACAGCGGCAGCGTGGTGATGACCTCGCCCTTGAGCGAGGGGGCGCGCCGCAGCTTGAGGTTGTTGATGGTGACGTAGAGGCGCGTCCGTTCGATCACCTGCGGCTGTGGTGGTGCGGGTGCGGCAGGCGTGGCGCGGGTGCTGTCCGCCTGCGCGAGCGTGTCGGCCACGGCAGCGGCCGTTGCTTTCTCGTTGAGCTGGCGTCGCTGCCGGCTGCACCGGGCGATGGACCACATGATGACGCTGAGCAGGAAGACGAGTATGAGCAGTACCTCTACGCGGGGCACGCGGCTTTTTTTCTTGGCGGGTTCACTCATGGTATGTCTGTTTGGCCCGATGGGATGGGCAAGTGTATCGAATAGCTGGTTGAGGGTTGAGCGTGTAGCGTTGAGGGTTTGCCTCGCACAACAGCCTGCTTCCAACCAGTCGGAACAGGCACCGATTGAAATCGGGGACGTGACACCTTGACGACGTAACAACCCCGATTTCATCGGGGCAGGCAGTGACGACGTCTATCATAGATCGTCCATCGTCCATCGTCTATCGTCGCGAGCGCAGCGAGCTTCCACCATCTCAACCCGACGCTACAATTCCGTTTCAAAGGTTGGGCAGTCGGGTGAAATTTGCAAACTTTCGG
>CAYNYN010000044.1:14910-16312 GCA_964401445.1 uncultured Saprospiraceae bacterium
CGCTACAATTCCGTTTCAAAGGTTGGGCAGTCGGGTGAAATTTGCAAACTTTCGGTTGCGGGCTGCCAGATGGGCGGCATTTGCCGAAAGGCGTACGAACCAGTAGTTTGCACCTATACCCCGACCCTATGGATGACTTGCTCTATCGCATTGCGTTGACCCACATCCCCCTCATCGGTGCCGTGACGGCCAAGAACCTGGTCAGCTACTGCGGCAGTGCCGAGGCCGTTTTTCGGGCCAGCAAGGGCCAACTGCTGCGGGTGCCCGGCGTAGGCGAGCAGGTGGCCAGTCAGATACGCCATGCGCGCCCGCTCGAGGCGGCCGAGCGCGAGCTGGCCTGGATCGAGCAGCACGGCGTGCGCGTGCTCACCCATACCGATGCCGACTATCCGCGGCGGCTGCGGCAGCTGCACGATGGCCCTTTCCTGTTGTATTACAAAGGCAATGCCGACCTCAACGCCGAACGCGTGGTGGCCATCGTGGGCACGCGCAAACCCACGCCCTATGGCCTGCGCTTCTGCGAGCAGCTCGTCGAAGACCTGGCCGCCTACGACGTGCTGGTGGTGAGCGGGCTGGCCTACGGCATCGACGTGGCGGCGCACCGCAAGTGCCTCGAGGTGGGTGTGCCCACCGTCGGCGTGCTGGCGCATGGCCTGGACCGCATCTATCCGCCGGCCCACAAGAGCGTGGCGCGGCAGATGGCCGAGGCGGGCGGTCTGCTCAGCGAGTTTCCTTCGGGCACGCGCCCCGACCGCGAGCGCTTCCCCGTGCGCAACCGCATCGTGGCCGGCATGGCCGACGCGGTGGTCGTGGTCGAGACAGCTCGCCGTGGTGGCTCGCTCATTACGGCGCAGCTGGCCGTGGGCTACAACCGCGACGTCTTCGCCGTGCCGGGCCGCACCGACGACAAGTACTCGCAGGGGTGCAACCACCTCATCAAGACCAATCAGGCCGCGCTCATCGAGTCGGCTGCCGACATCGCCTGGGTGATGAACTGGCAGCCGCGCGACCGCAGGGAGGCAGCCGTGCAGCGCCAGCTGTTCGTGGAGCTGAGCGAGGCCGAGCAGCGCGTCCTCGAAGCGCTCGACACGCGGCAGGCCCGCCACGTGGACGAGCTGGCCTACGCCCTTGGCCTCACCGGCAGCCAGCTGGCCGCGCTGCTGCTCGAGCTGGAATTCAAGGGGCTCATCCGCACCCTGCCGGGAAAACGCTACGTGCGGGTGGGCTGAATGGCTCTGGGGGCCAGTGTGGTACCTTGCAATAATGGTTGAGGGTTGAGGGTGTAGCGTTGAGCGGTTGAGTGTTTTAGTTTAAAGTTTAAAGTTTAGTGTTTAAGGTTGATTCGCAGCATTTTGTAAATGCGGCTCGTGTGTCCATAGTCCATAGTCCATAGTCCATAGTC
>CAYNYN010000045.1:0-12204 GCA_964401445.1 uncultured Saprospiraceae bacterium
GTTGCGTGAAGAATCGGGTAACCGATTTGCCCGGTTTGACCGATTCAACCGATTTCACCAGACTCGGTGGCCCTCTGCGCGTACTCTGTGAAACTCTGTGGTAATAAAACTGCGTCCCACACTGCGTGATGGCTGCGCCTGAAAGCTGCGGTTATGAAAAACTTTACACAAACCACTTCGTAACGAGTATACTCACAAAAATCACCTGACTATGAATCGACTCTTTTGGACGGCATTGCTGAGTGTGGTGTGGCTGGGCAGCTTGTGGGCCCAGCAACAGGATGCACTGGAGCGCGCCAGGCTGTACCGACCCGAACGATTGCCCACGCGCGAGTGGGTGGTGACCGACCATCAGATCCAGCTGGCCGATGGCCGCACGCTGCGCTACACGGCCACCACGGGCTACCTGTCGCTCTTCGACGAGGACGGCACCCACAAGGCCAACGTCTTCTTCGTGTACTACAAGAAGGCCGGGGTGGACGACCCGCGCACGCGGCCCATCACTTTCGCCTTCAATGGCGGGCCGGGCTCGTCTTCGGTGTGGCTGCACCTGGGCGCGTTGGGTCCCAGGCGCGTGCTGATGGACGAGGAGGGCTTTGCCCTGCCGCCGCCTTACCAACTCGTGGACAACCCGCACACCTGGCTCGACTGGACCGACCTGGTCTTCATCGACCCGGTGACGACGGGCTACTCGCGCGCCGCCATCGGCGAGGATCCGAAGCAGTTTCACGGCTATGAGGAGGACATCGAGTCGGTAGGTGCGTTCATCCGGCTGTGGACGACCGAGTTCGAGCGGTGGGCCTCGCCCAAGTTCCTGGCGGGGGAGAGCTATGGCACCACGCGCGCCTCGGGCCTTGCCGGCTATTTGCAGCAGCGCCATGGCATGTACCTCAACGGCATCGTGCTCATCTCGGCCATCACCAATTTCCAGACGGCCCGGTTCAATCGCGGCAACGACCTGCCCTACGTGCTTTTCCTGCCCACCTACACGGCCACTGCCTGGTATCACAAGCAGTTGCCACCCGACCTGCAGGCCCGGCCGCTCGAGGAGGTGCTCGAGGAGGTGCGCGCTTTCGCAAAAGGCGCCTATGCCACGGCTCTCATGGCCGGCGACGAGCTGCCGCCGGAAGAAGCCGACCGCATCGCCCGCCAGCTGGCCCGCTACACGGGACTGAGCGAGGATTACGTCAAGGCCACCAACCTGCGCATCCAGATATTCCGGTTCACCAAGGAGCTGTTGCGCGACCAGCGCCTGACGGTGGGCCGCCTCGACAGCCGGTTCACGGGTATGGACTACGACGCGGCGGGCGAGCGCTTCGAGTACGACCCCAGCTATGCGGCCATCCAGGGCCCCTACACGGCCCTGCTCAACGACTACCTGCGTCGCGAGCTGCACTACAAGAACAGCCTGCCCTACGAGATCCTGACGGGTAGGGTGCGGCCGTGGAACTACGACAACGTGCAGAACCAGTACCTGAACGTGTCCGAGACGCTGCGGCAGGCCATGACGCAAAACCCCGCATTGAAGGTGCACATCGCCAACGGCTACTACGACCTGGCTACGCCTTTCTTCGCCACCGAGTACACCGTCAGCCACATGGGGCTGGAGCCTGCCTTGCGGCAAAACATCAGCATGAGCTACTACGAGTCGGGGCACATGATGTACATCAAGGAGTCGTGCCTCGAAGACCTGGCGCGCCACGTGCGGGCGTTCTACGAGGAGTCTCTCAAGCGGTAGGGACCGCGCCGCAGCATCCGGAAAAGACGACAGGGCGGGAGTTTTCCCGCCCTGTGTCGTTTCCCGAAACCCCGGAGGGTGGTTTTGCTCAGGTAGTTTGGTTGCTCGAATCTCGAATCATCGAGCCGCGCACGCGGCACGAACCGGCAGGGACGCTACCACACCTTCGTCATGGGGCGCGTCTTCACGCGGCCATCGCTGAGCTGCAGGTGGAAGTAGTAATTGCCTGCGGGGTAGCGGCTGGCATCCCACTGCACGCGATGGGTGCCGGCGGGCAGCGTGCGGTCGAAGAGCACCTCCATGAGCTGGCCCATGTTGTTGAAAATGCTCAGGCGCACGCGCTCGTGCTTGCAGGTGAACTCGATGGTGGTCGAATCGCTGAAGGGGTTGGGCCAGGCCCGCGCTTCCACGGGTTCGGGCGCCGCCTCGTGGGTGTCGGTGGTGGCGCAGGGGTTGAGGATGGGCACGTACTGGAAGTCGTCGAACAGCAGCGATTTGACCAGGGCCTCGTCCACCTCGAACCAGTCCATGAGGATGGAACCATAGACGTTGCGGAAGTCGTACTGCATGGCCACGCCTTCGGACACCTCGACCTGGTCGGGGATTTCGGGGTTGTCGCCGATGAAGCCCGGGTTGATACAGGTGCCGAAGACGATGAGCGGGGCGGCGTCGCCGTGGTCGGTGCCGAGGCTGTCGTTGGCGTGGATGCGCCGCCCGAACTCCGAGAAAGTCATGCCCACCACGCGCTGGTCCAGCCCCTGGTTCTTGAGGTCGTCGCGGAACAGCTTGATGGCGTCGGACAGGCTCTGCAGCAGCTGGGCGTGGACGCCCTGGGTGGGGTCGGTGGCATCCACCTGGTTGGCGTGGGTGTCGAAGCCGCCGATGTTGACGACGTACACCTTGGTGCGCAGGCCGCCCGAGATGAGCAGGGCCACGTTGCGCAGCTGCCGGGCCAGGGCGTTGTCTTCGGGGTAGTCGACGGTGTTGGTGCCCAGGTTGGCGGCGTTGACCACCACGTCGGCATAGGCGTTGGTCTGGGCGATGGACTGGCGCAGGAAGGCCAGCTCGTGGCCGTAGGGCGTGTCGGGCACCTCGTCGTCGAAGCCCTCGAACAGGCCGCCCACGCTGGTGGGGTCGGCGATGGCCATGCTGAAGTTGGCCACCGTACCCTGGCAGGTGGCCGAGACGGTGGAGCCCATGGTGATGGCGAAGGGGTCGGGGAAGTCGGCATTGGGATACCCTTCCGGAAAATCGGGGTGGTCGCCCTGGAACCAGCGGCCCAGCCAGCCGGTGGTGACCACCTCGTCGGCGGCCGAGCCCGACGTCCAGATGTCGGTCGAGCGGAAGTGCGAGCGGTTCTGGTTGGGGTAGCCGACGCTCTGCACCACGGTCAGGCCGGCGTCGTCGTACACGGCCTTGAGGCCGGTCATGGCCGGATGGAAGGCGTGGAGGTCGTCGAGCTGCAGGAGGCTCGACTGGGGCAGCAGCAGGTTGGGGCGGGCGTTGGCCAGCTGGTCGTAGAAGTCGAGCGGGATGACCATGTTGAGGCCGTCGTTGCCGCCGTTGAGCTGGATGAGCACCAGCACGCGGTCGCTGTCGGGATTGATGAACGAGAATATCGAGCGGCGCGGCATCACGCGCAAGCCCATGCCATTGAGCACCACGGGCAGCGACACGGCCAGCGAAGTCTGGAGGAATTTTCTTCTTTTCATGGCAAATGGTTGATGGTGAAAGGTTTGCCGAAAGGCGAGGCATGGTCATTAGGGGTGCCTCGCTTTCTTTTTTGCCGAAAGGCAGCAGGCTGAACGGCACTCAACTCAGATAAAACTCGGGCATGGCCATCATGACCTGCAGCAGGTTGCGCAGCTTGGCATCGACGGGCGCCGCCAGGTCTTCGTTGGTGGGGTCGGCCGCCCATTCGCTGTATTCGACCGTCCATTCGTAGTCGGGCAGACCCGGGATGAGCACCTCCTTGAGGTAGCCCTTTTGGGCGTCGGTCAGCGGCTGCGGGAACATGAATGCCGCCAGCTCTTCGATCAGGGCATTGGGATCGGACGGGTTGTCCAGCGTCTGCACCAGCGCCAGCACGTCGATCCGGAGCCGGTTGCCGCCACCCACGCCGATGCCGTTGGGCTGGATGATGGCGTCGGTGAACTCCTGCCGCACGGGCAAGGTGCTCGACGAGATCCAGATGCGGTAGAAGGCAGGCTCCTGATAGTAGGCCGGCCATCCGGCCACGTTGGGCGGCCCGAAAGGCACCATCTGCAGGGGGTCGAGCAGGCGATTGGTGCGGATGAGGGCGCGGTAGCGGGCTGACAGCTCCTGCGGAAATTCGACCCCGAAGGGCTTGAACACCGACATGATGAAGTCGATGGGGTTCTTGATCATGGGGCCCACGTTGAGCATGTCGAAGAAGTGGGCGCTCTGGAAGAAGGTCTCGAGCACGGGCATGAGCTCGTAGTCGTTGTCGATGAGCATTTGGGCCATGGGCTCGATGACGTCGGCCTCGGCCTGCGGCGTGATGTCGTAGTAGATGAACCAGCGGTACAGCTTGCGGCAGATGAAGCGGGCCACCTCGGCCTTGCTGAAGATGATGTCGATCAGGTCGCTGTACTCGTTTTCCCAGTTGTTGGAAATGACGAGGTTGTCGAAGTGGTACGACAGCTGCTTGTCGCCCGTGTCGTGGCGGTTGGCCTGGAAGAAGGACTGCACCTCGACGTCGGGGTTGATGGAAAAGTAGCCGCGGTCGCGCCAGCCCGTCAGCACGCGCGCGATCTGGATGACGTCGTCTTCGGTGTAGTTGGTGTAGTCGCCGGGGCCGATCTGCGGTCCCTTGCCGATGGTGAACAGCTCGAGCAGCTCGCGCGCGTAGTTTTCGTTGGGTGCGGTGTTGGTGTTCTGGTTGCCGTTGAGGTAGCGCAGCATGGCCGGGTCGATGGTGATCTGCTTGGTCAGCTCGCGGAAGTTGCCAAAGGCATTGGTGCGCAGCAGCGTGATGTAGCGGTAGAGGAATTTGGGGTCGCCGACCACCGCCGCTTCCACTACGAAGTGGTTGTGCCAGAAGAGCGTCATCTTCTCGCGTGCCGACGTGCCTTCGGTGAGGTAGCGCTCGATTTGCCAGGCAAGGAGCGAGCGGCGCCGGTAGCCCACGGCGACGTTGGGCGGCTGGGGATAGGGCTTGTCCACCCAGGTCTCGCCCACGGGCACCCAGGGGTCTTCCTCGAAGTCGGGGTTTACGGGCGGATCCGGCATGGGCTCGTCGGCCAGCAGCTGTGCGACCGTGGCTTCCAGGCCGGCCGCCACGGCGTCCTTGATCTGCTGGTGGGAGGGGCCGTAGGTGGTGCGGCGCAGCAGGTGCGCCGCCTCGGCATAGCCGAAGGGGCCCGTGTAGGGCTCGAGCCCGGAGGTGACGAGTGCCTGGGGTCGTTCGGCCTCCGTCCGGGCTTTACGGCCAAGGAGTGTGGCAAGAGTCGTTCTGCGATCCATGATGGCGGGTTTGTGCTGTGAGCAAATGGGATGTGGGTCCGAGGTGCGTAATGGATGCGGCAAAGGCAAGTTCGTGCTTTTGGATGTGTCGGCAGGCGGAGCGTTTAACGGCAGGGAAAATTTTTTCTGTCGGGTGCGCGCGCAGCGCGATATTTTTTGGCTGCAGCCAAAAAAAAGAGGCTCCCCGAGGAGCCTCCCACTGAATGCAGTACCCAATTTGGGCAAACTCTTCACTCAGGCCGTGGGCACGTCCTTGCGCTTCATGATGGGCACGTCCTTGACCACCATTTGCACGGTCTTGCGGATGCGCTCTTCCAGCATGACCACCTTGCCGCGGCGCAGGCTCTCCAGCAGGTCCTTCTGGTAGTAGCGGACGGTGATGAGCTCGAGGCCCCGATCGATTTTCACCTTGAACTGATCCTCGATGCTTTTGGCGAAGCGGTCCACCTTGTCGTCGATGTCGTTGACGCAGATGCTGAAGCTGATGGCCGTGTTCTGCATCATGTTGACCTGCAGACGCATCTCGGCGATTTTCTGGAACAGGTAGCTCATGTGGTGCTCGGCCACGAAGCTGAAGTCGCGCGTGCTGATGTGCAGCAGGGCCTGGTTCTGTTCGAGCACGACGATGGGCGGGTAGTTGTCTTCGGCATCGCCGGAGATGACGGTGCCGGGGGCGTCAGGGTCGAGGAACGACTTGACGAACAGCGGGATGCTCTTGTTCTGCAGGGGCTTGATGGTCTTGGGGTGGATGACCTTGGCGCCGTAGTACGTCATCTCGATGGCTTCGCGATAGCTCACCTCGTCCAGCTTGATGACGTTGTCGAACACGCGGGGGTCGCCCGTGAGGATGCCGGGCACGTCTTTCCAGATCGTCATCGACTCGGCATCGAGGCAGTACGAGAGGATGGCCGCAGTGTAGTCCGAGCCTTCGCGGCCGAGCGTGGTGGTCTCGTTGTCCCTGGTGCTGGCGATGAAGCCCTGCGTGAGCACCACCTTGCCCTGTTCGAGCAGCGGCCTGACCACGCGCTGGGCGTTTTCGATGGTCTCGTCCCACTGCACCCAGCCTTCGCGGAAGATGTCGTCGGTGATGATCACGTCGCGGGCATCCACCCATTCCACGGGCAGGCCTTCCTGTTGGAGCAGGGCAGCCATGATGGTGGACGAGGCCAGCTCACCCACGCAGATGATCTGGTCGTACATGTAGTCGTAGTTGGGGTGCGGCTCGTCTTCGAGCACCCATTCTGCTTCCGCAAAACGGTCATTGAGCAGGTCGTACACCTCGTGGCTTTCGCCAAACAGCTCGCGCGCGATGTCGTAATGCTGCTGCTTGATGCGATCCAATAGCTGGAAAGCACGGCCATCGCGGGCGGCATGGCTGGCCACCACCTCTTCGAGGGCGTTGGTCGTCTTGCCCAGGGCCGATACCACTACCGCCAGGGGACCGGCAGGCGCATGCTGCGCCACGATGCGCGCCACGTTGCGCATGCGCTCGGGGTCCTTTATCGAGGCGCCGCCAAATTTGAATACGCGCAAGTGCTTCATTTGCAAAGGTTGAAATGTGGTTTTTCAAAAGGTGCGCAAAGATATCCACCCGCCGCTCATTGCTGCGGTGGGGCAGGGATGAAATGCGTCAATCCCTTGCCATTTTTCATGATCTTCAACGGGAGTGGGGCGGGAGGCCATGAAGGGTGCAAAAGCTCATCATGGCCAAGTCCGGGCAATTTGTACCTTTACGCCGCCCCGAAAGCCAGCCTGAATCCATGACCTATGAGTGAGGCTTTATTGGTTGGTATTCAACTACTTGTGGTGGGCATGCTGACGGTGTTCACCGTGTTGGGGGCAGTGGTGCTCACGGGCAAGGCCGTGATTCGGCTGGCTGACTGGTGGGCCCGGCGTGTCGCCCCCCCAACAAATGACCGCCTTTCGGCAAAAAAGGTGGCTGCCGTAGTGGCCGCCGTGGAGGCCGTCACTGGTGGTCGTGCGCGCATCACCTCGATCGAACCGCTTTCCCGCCTCGAAGACCAATGAAAACACGTTGCCGCGGTGCTGCGGCACAGGCACCCGATTGTTGAAGAAAAAAACCGGGAGATGAAAAAGGAAATCCGGCTTGCCCTGATGTATCGCGACATGTGGCAGTCGTCGGGCAAGTACATGCCGCGCACCGACCAGCTGGTGCGCGTGGCCGAACCCATCATCGCCATGGGCTGCTGGGCCCGCGTGGAAACCAATGGCGGCGGCTTCGAGCAGATCCAGCTGTTGGCTGGCGAGAACCCGAACGAGGCCGTACGGCAGTGGACGGCGCCCTTCCACAAGGCAGGCATCCAGACCCAGATGCTGGAGCGGGGCCTCAACGGCATCCGCATGAGTCCGGTGCCGGCCGACGTGCGTCGCCTGATGTTTCAGGTGAAGAAGAAGCAGGGCACCGACATCGCGCGCTCGTTCGACGGGCTGAACGACCACCGCAACCTGGCACTTTCGTTCCAGTATGCGCGCGAGGCAGGCATGATCGCTCAGGGTGCCCTCAGCCTCACCCATTCGCCCGTGCATACGGTGGACTACTACGTGCAGCTGGCCGACAAGTTCATCGAGCTGGGGGCCCAGGAGATCTGCCTCAAGGACATGGCAGGCATCGCACGGCCGGCCGCCGTGGGGCACCTCACCAAGGCCATCCGCCAGCGCCACCCCGACGTGCTCATTCAGTATCACGGCCACAGCACGCCCGGTTTTTCGGTGGCCTCGGCCCTCGAGGCGGCGCGCAACGGCGCCGACATCATCGACGTGGGCATGGAGCCGCTCTCGTGGGGCACCGGCCATGCCGACCTGCTGACGGTGCACGCCATGCTGCGCGATGCCGGCTTCCTGGTGCCCGACATCGACATGGAAGCCTACATGGAGGTGCGCCGCCTGACACAGGAGTTCATCGACGAATGGCTGGGCCTGTACATCAACCCGCGCAACCGCCTCATGAACTCGCTGCTCATCGGGCCGGGCCTGCCCGGCGGCATGATGGGCAGCCTGATGGCCGACCTCGAGCAGAACCTCAGGTCGCTCAACAAGTGGCTGGTCAAGAACGGCAAGCAGCCCCTCACCCAGGACCAGCTGCTCATCCGGCTGTTCAAGGAGGTGGAATACGTCTGGCCGCGCCTGGGCTACCCGCCGCTGGTGACGCCCTTCAGCCAATACGTGAAGAACGTGGCCCTGATGAACGTCATCCAGATGGCCAAGGGCAAGGAGCGCTGGACCATGATCGACGAAAACACCTGGGGCATGATCCTGGGGCGCTCCGGCAAGCTGCCCGGCCCCCTCGGCGAAGAGATCGTCAAGCTGGCGCACGAGCAGGGCAAGGAATTCTACTACGGCAACCCGCAGGATCTGTATCCCGACGAGCTCGACTACTTCGCCGGCAAGATGCGTGAGAAGGGCTGGGACTTCGGCGAAGACGACGAAGACCTGTTCGAGTACGCCATGCACCCGCCCCAGTACGAAGACTTCCGCAGCGGCAAAGCACGAGCCCGCCTCCAGGCCGACATCGAGAAGCGGCGCAGCGCGGAGCGCGCACCTGCAGCCCCCACGCCAGCCGCCCCGGCCGCAGCGCCGGCCGCCGCCACACCTGCACAGGTGCCCGCCGGACCCCAGAAGCTGCGCGTGCGCGTGGGCGACGAGGAGTTCGAAGTGCAGGTGGCCTGGGAAGGCCAGCCCGAATCCAACGGCACGGCCAGCCACAAGCACGAGCTGCGTGCCCCGCTCGAAGGCACCTTCTACCTCACCCGCGAGGCCGGCGAACAGCCGGTGAAGGTGGGCGACCGCGTGGAGAAAGGACAGCGCATCGGCTACATCGAAGCCATGAAGGTGTACAATGCCGTGACGGCCGACCGGGCCGGCGTCGTGGCCGAAATCCTCGTCAAGGATGGCGACGAGGTGGAGGAGGACGACGTGCTCATGATTCTGGAAACGGAAAGCTGAACGGAGGCCGGGCCGCATTTTGCGAAAGCAAAACAAGGAGCCGGACGCAACGATCCTGAGTGATGGAAATACTGACGCGACTGTGGGAAATGACGGCGCTGGGTGAGCTGCTGGCGCAGCCAACCTCGTTGGTCATGCTGGCCATTGGCCTGTTGTTGCTGTACCTCGGCATCTTCAGGCGCTACGAGCCGCTGCTGCTGGTGCCCATCGCCTTTGGCGTGCTGCTGGCCAACCTGCCGGGCGGCGGCATGGCCGTGGTGCCCGACGGCCCCGATGCCCATATCCTCTCCATGCCGCTGGGCAAGATTGCCAAGGAGTATGGCCTGATGAACATGTTGTACTACGCCCTGATCAAGACGGGCCTGCTTCCGCCGCTCATATTCATGGGTGTGGGTGCCCTGACCGACTTTGGTCCCATGCTGCGCAACCTGCGGCTCGCCTTTTTCGGTGCGGCCGCGCAGCTCGGCATCTTCACGGTGCTGATCGGGGCCATCCTGATCGGCTTCACGCCCCAGGAGGCCGGCGCGCTGGGCATCATCGGCGGTGCCGACGGACCGACGGCGATCTATACCAGCATCGTGCTGGCACCCCACCTGTTGGGGCCCATCGCCATAGCGGCCTATTCCTACATGGCCCTGGTGCCGGTGATCATCCCGCCGGTGGTGCGCCTGCTGACCAATGAGCGCGAGCTGGCCATCCACATGAAGGAGCAGGACCGCCTGTATCCCGACAAGGTGCAGGTCAGGGACCTGCGCCGCGTCAAGATCCTGTTCCCGGTGGTGCTGGCCGTGGTGGTGGGGCTGATCGTGCCGTCGTCGGTGCCGCTGCTGGGCATGTTGCTGTTCGGCAATCTGGTCAAGGAGATTGGGAGCGACACGGGGCGCCTGTTCCAGGCGGCGTCCGAGACCATACTGAACAGCGCCACCGTCTTTCTGGGGCTGTGCATCGGCGCCACCATGACGGCCGACACCTTCCTCACGGCCCAGACGCTGGCCATCGTGGCGGGCGGCTTCCTGGCGTTCTGCATCTCCATCGCCGGCGGCATCGTGGCCGTGAAGATCTACAATCGCTTTGCGCAAAAGAAGATCAACCCGCTCATCGGGGCCACGGGCCTGAGCGCCGTGCCGATGGCGGCGCGCGTGGCCAACGAAATCGCCCTGAAGCACGACCCGACCAACCACATCCTGCAATACGCCATGTCGAGCAACATCTCCGGCGTGATCGGCTCGGCCGTGGCGGCCGGCGTGCTGATCAGCTTTTTGGCCTGACCGCCGGTGCCGACATGGTGCCGAAGATGGCTTCGAGGCGCTTTTTGCGGTAAGCAAAAATCTGCTCCAGTCGCGGCCGGACCAGCAGGCCGTGCAGTGGTCTGCTGAGCGGCTCCAGCGGCAGGGCATAGCTCACCAGATCGCGCATGCGCACGCCCCCCTCGATCGGCTCGATCCAGTGTTCGTGGTGCCACATGCGGTAGGGGCCGATGCGCTGCTCGTCGATGAAATAATGGCCGGGCACCACTTTGGTGATTTCGGTGACCCATTCCACAGGCACTCCCGCCAGGGGGCGCACGGTGTAGGCGATGATCAGGCCTTCGTACATCTCTTCCGGCACCTTTGTCTTGATGGCGAAACCCATCTCGGGTGGCGTGATGACGCTGAGGTTTCGGGGGTCGGAAAGAAAGGTCCACGCCTGCCCGGGCGTGCAGGGCAGGTCCTGGATCGTTTTCAGCTGGAACATTGAGTGGCTTTTGGGTGGCTCCAACAGCCTATGCCACGTTTGGTTGCGGGCGTGCGATCATTGCATGCGTGACGCGGGCTTGCTGAGCCGCTCGTAATACTGCCGTTCCGAGAGGTCGGCCCAGGCGGTAGCTTTTTGCCGGAAGGCAGTGTAGGAATCGTAGACGCGGCGTGCGAAGGGGTCGCTGTCGGCCAGCTCTTCGACCACCTCCTGCGTGTAGGCGCGCAGCTGGTCGAGCACCTCGTCGGGGAAGGGACGGATCTCGAGGCGGCGCACCTGCCGGATTTTTTCGAGATATTCGGCATTGGCAGCCTCCATGGCGGCCAGCGTCCACTCGTTCATGCGGATGGCGGCCGTCTCCACGATGGCCTGCAGGTCGGCGGGCAGCGCTTCGAACTTGTCTTTGGCCACGATGAGCTCGAGCGTGGTGCCGGGCTCGTGCCAGCCGGGGGTGTAGTAGTAGCGCGCGATCTGGTGGAAGCCCATCTTGTAGTCGTGGAAAGGGCCGATCCATTCGGTGGCGTCGATGACGCCGCGCTCCAGGCCCGTGTACAGCTCGCTGCCGGCCAGGAGCACGGGCGAGCCGCCCGCTTTTTCGAGCACCTTGCCGCCCAGGCCCGGGATGCGCATCTTGAGCCCCTTGAGGTCGCGCAGGCTGTTGATCTCGCGGTTGAACCAGCCACCCATCTGCACGCCCGTATTGCCGGCGGGGAAGGGCACCAGGTTGTACTGCGCGTAGAGCTCGCGCCAGAGGGCCAGTCCTTCGCCGGCCAGCAGCCAGCTGTTGAGCTGCTGGCCGTTCATGCCGAAGGGCACCGAGGCGAAAAACTGCGCGGCCGGAATCTTGCCGGCCCAGTAGTAGGCCGCGCCGCTGCCCATCTCGGCCACGCCGTTGCGCACCGCGTCGAACGTCTCGAGCGGCGGCACCAGCTCGCCCCCGGCAAACACCTTGATCTCGAGGCGCCCGCCCGACATCTGGTGCACCCACCGCGCAAAGCGCTCGCAGCCCTCCTGCAGGATGGGGAAGTTGGGCGGCCAGGTGGTGACCATCTTCCACTGGAAGCGCTGACCCGTGAGGATGGCAGGGCCGCTCCGCTGCTGGGCATCGCTGTGCCAGCCAAGCATCCGCAACACGCCCGGCAGCGCCAGCGTGCCAAAGGCCAGTCCCTTGAAAAAGGTCTTTCTCGAAATCTTCATGGTGGCTGCAGGTTTGAGCTTTCTGAAAATAGACGATAGACGATGGACGATGGAAAACTCCAGCGCCACGGGCCATACCTGTAGGG
>CAYNYN010000045.1:12304-16246 GCA_964401445.1 uncultured Saprospiraceae bacterium
ATAGACGATGGACGATGGAAAACTCCAGCGCCACGGGCCATACCTGTAGGGACGAACCCTTGACGCTATGCCCCAAACCCTCCTGTGATGGAATCGGGCTTGTATGGGCGCCTGCCAAAAATCGGAATTTTGCGCAAGCAAAACGCCTCGCAACCCGAAAGCGGCTGCGAGGCGTGGGTATGTCTGCGGCAAAATGGTATTGGTTTGTTGCTCGGCCCTGAGGCTCGAAGCATCGAGAAAGTCTGTCTCAAATCTTCGATTCCTCGGTTCCTCGATTCCTCAACGAAATCACCTCGCTACCACCACCTTGCCCGAGGCGCCGGTCTGGCCGTTGGTGAGCGTCCACAGGTACATGCCTGCGGGCAGGGCACTGAGGTCAATCGTTTCCGCGGTTTCGCCTTTCGGCAAATAGAGCCTGCGCTCGAGCAGGGTACGCCCTGCCAGGTCGGTCAGGGTGAGGCGATAGTTGCCGGCCTGGGCGGTGAAGACCTCCAGCTGGGTGGTGGCGATGGCCGGGTTGGGCGAGAGCGTGGCCTGCAGCTGGTCGGGCCGCTGCTCGAAGGCGCTGGTGACGCAATCGGGCGAGCCTTCTTCCAGCACGGTGATGGTGTAGCGCCCGGGGAAGAAGCCCTGCTCGGGATCGTCGGGCACGGTGACTTCGAGTCCGGTGGGCGTGAGGAACGAATAGATTTTCACCTTGACCTGTATGTCGTATTCTCCTGCCGGCGAGTCGGTCGTGCCGAAGATCTTGAGACAGCCCGTTTCGTTTCTGGGGATTACGCAGGTGGGCGGGTTGCAGGCATAGGTGAAGTTGTTGGGCAGGCCGATGATGGCGCCCGTGGTGGCAATCTTGAAGCTGTCGAGCGGGATCATCACCGGCGGGAAGGGCGGCGGGGCCTGGATGCTGTCGGGCACGATGGCCGTGAAGGTGAACTCCCAATACGTGTTGCGGCAGGCAGGCAGGTTGATGCCGCCCATGGGGTTGAGGCTGTCGTGATAGGGCGCGGGATAAATGCCGGCACTCGAATCGGCGTAGATCGGGTCGGGCTGGCAGACGTCGGTCTGAGCCGTGAGGCCGATGCTTCCCAACAGGAATACGAGGAGTAGAAAAGTCCTGTTCATGCTTTTGCTTTTTGAATAAATCAACAATGCAGGTGGCGGGACGATCCTGACAGTGGTGGGTGTGTTTGCTGCAGGCAAGATAAGGCAAAAGTGCATTTGCGGAAAGAGGGTGCCCTGCCAAATTGCATTCTGTCGCGAGGCTGGCATGGCCTCGGCTCGAGCGCCGGTGCATGGTTGCCAATCCGGATTTTTGGTGCATTATCGCGTCTGCCTTTGGCTTCCCACCCACTGTTCCGAATATCCCGTCCTTGAACCACTTCCGGCTGGCCAGCGTCATTTTTTGCGCAGGCAAGTGCGGGATGTTGTGTATTTTTTCAACGCACAAAACGAAAAAGCCATGCGTACGATCGCTCTTGTCGTCATCCTGTCGGCTTTTGCCGCGCTCGTTTACGGTCAGAAAGCCCGTGTCTTCGGCAACGTGACCGATGCCCAGACACACGATCCGCTGATTGCCGCCACGGTATTGGTCGGTGGCACGGGTACGGTGACCGACCTGGAAGGGTACTACGAGCTGGAGCTGGATCCGGGCAGCTGGGAGATTACCTTCAGCTATGTGGGCTACCACACCGAGACGCGGCAGGTGACGCTCACCGCAGGCCAGGAGCTGCAGCTCGACGTGAGCCTGCGCGAGGAGGCCAACCTGCTGGCCACGGCCACCGTCACGGCAGGCAAATACGAAAAGCCGCTGGGCGAGGTGACCGTCTCGCTCGAGGTGGTCAAACCCTCACTCATCGAAAGCACCAACAGTGCCTCCATCGACCAGGCACTGGTCAAGGTGCCGGGCGTCCACATCATCGGCGGGCAGGCCAACATCCGGGGTGGCTCTGGATTTTCGTACGGTGCCGGCAGCCGCGTGCTGCTCATGGTCAACGACGTGCCCGCGCTGCAGGCCGATGCCGGCTTCACCAACTGGAACGACGTGCCCGTGGAGAACATCAGTCAGGTGGAGGTGGTAAAGGGTGCCGCCTCGGCGCTCTACGGCTCTTCGGCCATGAACGGCATCGTGAACGTGCGCACGGCTTACGCCAAAAGCGGCAGCGAGACCAAGGCGTTCGTGTTTGGCGGCCTGTACGATGCGCCCAAAGACAAGGCCAAGAAGTGGTGGGGCAACGACACCATCCCGCACAAGGTGGGGGCGGGTTTTGCCCACCGGCAGCGCTTCGACAAGCTCGACCTCATCCTCGGCGGCTACTTCTACGACGAGCGCAGCTACAACGAAGCCACCTACAACCGCTATGGCCGCCTCAACCTCAGCACGCAGTACCGCTTCACCGACCGCCTCACCGCGGGCGTCTATGCCAACGTCAACAAGGGGCGCAGCGGCAGCTTCTTCTTCTGGCGCGACGGCGACGAGGGTACCTACCGCGCCAACCCCGGCACCATCACCGAGACGCCCGACAAGCTGCGCTACATGATCGATCCGTACGTCACCTATTTCGACGCCAACGGCAACAAATACCGCTACATCGGACGCTGGTTCCACTCGCAGAACGAGGTGACCAACAACCAATCGAACAGCTCCGATTTTCTGTACAACGAGTTCCAGTACCAACACCGCTGGGATGCCGTGGGCGCCGTGCTGACCACGGGCCTGGTGCACTCGGCCACCTTCGTCTCGGCCGAGCTGTACGGCGACACGACCTTCACGGGCACCAACCTGGCGGCCTATGCCCAGTATGACCGCAAGTTCTTCGACCGCCTCAACCTGTCGGCCGGCGTGCGCTATGAGCGCTACGCGCTCGAGAACCCGCCCTTCGAATACCTGGGCCAAACCATCGAGGCGAGCAAGGCCACCGAGGCCAAACCCGTCTTCCGCTTCGGGGCCAACTATCAGGTGGCGCCGTACACCTACCTGCGGGCCTCGTGGGGACAAGGCTATCGGTTCCCCACCGTGGCCGAAAAATTCATCACCACCACCTTTGGCGGCATCCCCATCATCCCCAACCTGCAGCTCACCAGCGAGACGGGCTGGAGCGCCGAGCTGGGCGTCAAGCAGGGCCTCAAGGTGGCCGAGTGGCGCGGCTTCGTCGACGTGGCCGGCTTCTGGACCGAGTACTACGACATGATCGAGTTCGGCTTTGCCCAGAACTTCCTCGCCTTTCAGGCCCAGAACATCGGCGACACGCGCATCCGCGGCGTGGACGTCAACGTCGCGGGGCAGGGCACCATCGGCGGCCTCGAAGCGTCGCTGCTGGCGGGCTACACCTGGATCGACCCGCGCTACATCAACTGGTCGGAGGCGATCGACCAGGGTACCAGCGCCGATTACAACGTGCTCAAATACCGGTTCCGCCATTCGGCAAAAATCGACCTGCAGGTGCAGAAAGGACCGTTCAGCCTGGGCGCCTGGGCCTTCTACAACAGCTACATGGAGGCCATCGATGCCCTGTTCGAGTCGGACCTCGTGGTGAAAGGACTCAAGAAATGGCGGCAGCAGCACGACAAAGGGCACGTGGTGGCAGGCGCCCGCGCCGCCTGGCAGCTCGACGAGGGCCTCAAGCTGAGCTTCCTCGTGGACAACCTCTTCAACGTCGAGTACATGCTGCGGCCCGCCCTGCTCGAACCCACGCGCACCTTCACCCTGCGGGTGGACTACCAGTTCAGAAAGGAGGAAGAGTAGGGGTGGGCGCGCGCCCATGATGGTTGCAGTACCGTGCCGATTGGAAGGAAGAAGGGGAAGAGGATGTGCGTTAATATGTCTTTCTTGCATCTTCCTGCCGTGCTTTTTTCGCTAAAAGCAAAAAACCGCCATGAACCGCTACTGCCGGTGCCCGGGTAACGAGTCCGCCCGGGCATTTTTTTCGCGATGTAAGACCAGAC
>CAYNYN010000046.1:0-11920 GCA_964401445.1 uncultured Saprospiraceae bacterium
AAAAAAAGAGGAAGCCCGTTGGCACGGACTTCCCCTCTTCGTCATGATCGATCGATGATCAGTTTTCCGAGGCCGGGCGCGGGAACTGCTCCCACACGTCGTCGTCGGGACGGTCGATGGGCAGCTCGCCGAGGCGGCCATAGCGGCGCATGTCGATCCAGCGATGACCTTCGCCGAAGAGCGAGAAACGACGCTGCTTCAGGATCTCGTCGATCAGCTCCTCGGTCGAGGTGCCGCCGCTGTAGTCGGCCAGGCCATGCGCATTGCGGATGGTGTTGATGGCCATGACGGCATCGTCGGTCTTGCCGGTTTGTGCACTTGCTTCCGCAAAAATGAGGATGAGCTCCTCGTTGCGGATGATGGGCATGGGATCGGTGTTGGAGTGGTACACCGTCACGTCCCACTGGCTGCTGAGGCCATCCTGGAAAGCCTCATCGGCGCGTTGGGTCACCTTGCTGATGCGGTCGTCGCCGGCTTCGATGTCGGTGACGTAGGACGGATGGGCTACGCGCAGCTCACCGGTCGAGTTGAGCGGGAACCACATCTCGTTGAGCTGGTCGCCACCAGCCGTGGAGAAGATGTAGTACACTCCGTCGTAGAAGTCGCCACCCAGGTCGAAGAACGAGCCGTTGAGGGCGTCCAGCGCGCCGTTCCAGTCCTGGCGATAGAGGTCCACGCGGGCAGCCAGCGCCCGGTTGAACTTCAGGAAGCTGGCCGGCGTGTCGTAGCCTGCAAAGCCACTCGACAGGCTGAAGGGGAAGCGATCGCCACCGGCCTGCAGGTCGGCAGCGGCTTCGTCCAGCAGCGAGGCGATGGCGTCGAGCGATGCCTCCAGCGAGAGGAACGGTCCGAGGTTGTCGGGGTCGGCCACGTCCACGCGGATGCCGTTCTTGTACTGCTGGTTGAGCACCATGAGCAGCTCATGGGCCATGATGGTCTTGGCAAAGCCCTGGGCAGCGCTCTTCTCGGCTGCACTGATGGGCGCCGAGGTGTTCTCGATGGCCGTCAGCAGGATGTTGCAGTTTTTCACTACGCGGTAGCGCGACTGGAAGGGACGCGTGGTGTAGAAGGTGTTGTCGTCGAGCACGGCATTGCCCTTGCCCAGCAGGTCGGACGTGAAGCGCGGGTCCGAACCCGAGAAGCGGTAGTACTCGCGGCCAATCACCCCTACGCCGTCGAGGTAGGTGCCCAGGCGGTCGCGCATCCAGGCCTGGATGCCGTCCACGAGGTTCTGGATTTCACCCAGCGTGGCGTTCGACTCGATGACGCTCAGGCTGGGGTTGTTGGGGTCTGGAATATCGTCGAGCTGGCAGGACGAGTAGCCCGCAGCCAATCCTGCCACGAGCAGGAAGGTAGCCAGCTTTTGCGTCCATATATTTTTGAAAAACATGGTTTTGCATTTTTGATTAACTAATCGGTTGCCATCGTGGTGCCGGCTCAGAAGCTGGCACGGATGGTGAAGAAGTAGCTCTTGGCCGACGGGTAGGGCGTCACCTCTACGTTGTTCGAGATGGCGTTCGAACCGAAGTTCGATACCTCGGGGTCGTAGCTGTTGTACTTGAAGAAGTTCAGCACGTTGCGACCCGACAGGCCCACCTTGAGGCTGCACACGTCGTTGAGCTTGGCGCGCGGAATGCGGTAGAACAGACCTACCTCGCGCAGACGCAGGTAGCTGGCATCCTCGATCCAGGGTGCCGCCGTCACGCCGAGCGCCGCCAGGCGGTATTCACCGTTGGTGAGCTGACCCGACGGATCGAGCGTCTTGTCGTCGTAGTCGGGGCTGGTGCCGAAGATGTCGGTCAGCAGGGTGGTGAGGTTGATGTTGTCACCGCCCTTCTTCCAGTGGAAGAGGAACGACAGCTCCCAGTTGTCGTAGGTGAGCGAGTTCCAGAACGACATCTGGAAGTCGGGCTCGGCGTCGCCAAAGACGGCGATGCCGTCCTCGTCGTTGGGATCATCCGTGATACCCACCAGCTGCGTGGGGCTCTTGCCTTCCTCGATGCGGTAGGTGCCCAGCGTAGCGCCGAAGGCGCCCGTGTTGTAGGGCGGCACGCGCAGCTCGGTCACCAGCGCGCGGTTGAGCCAGAAGGTGGTGCGGCTGTCCCACGAGAAGTTGTCGCGCTGGACGGGCGAGGTGGTCAGGCCCATTTCCAGGCCGCGGTTTTGCAGCGAGCCTACGTTTTCCCACTTCGAGGTGAAGCCGCTCGATGCGGGCACCTGCACGTTGAGCACCAGGTCGTCGATGGTCTTCTGGTAAACCGTCACATCGAGCAGCACCTTGTTGCCGAGCAGACCGATGTCCATACCGGCTTCGATCTCGGTCTGGCGCTCCGGACCGATGTTGCTCTTGCCACGGGTGGAGCCGATGAGCGAGCCCGTGCTGCCGCCGATGACGACGGGCACCAGCGGGGTGAACTTGGCGCCGAAGACGGGGAAGTTACCCGACTGGCCGTAGGCCACGCGCAGCTTCAGGGTGCTGAGCTGGCTGCTGTTCCAGAAGTCGAACTCGTGTACGTTGACGGCAGCCGAGGCCTTGGGATAGTAGAAGATCTGGTTGGGGTCGCCGTTGTTGGTCGACTTGTCGCCGCGCAGACCCAGCGTCAGGATGATCTGGTCGTTGAAGTTGACCTCTTCCTGTGCGAAGAAGCCGCGGTCTTTCTGGATGAGGCGGTCTTCCTCGACGAAGATCGAGCTGGCCTGGTCCAGGTTGGTCTGCGTACCTACGAGGAATGAAGCCGTCGAACGGATGACGTCCTGGTCGAAGTCCTGACCCGTGTAGCCCAGCTGGGTGCGGAAGTTGATGCCCGAGCTGGTGTAGTACGAGTGCACGAGGAAGGCGTCCAGGTTGGTGTTGCGGTTCTGTGCCGTGGTGATGATCACGGCGCCATCCGTGCCGTTGCCGTTCTTCTGGAACTGCAGCTCACGCGGGAAGATGGCCGAGTTCTTCAGCGTGTAGTAGTCCATACCGCCACGCAGGATGAAGCGCAGGCTCTGGTTGTCGCGCTGCAGCAGGTGCGTGGTCAGGGTGGCGCCCGAGATGATGCGGTCCACGCTCTCGTTGTTGGTTACGAGGGCTGCCGTCTGCAGCGGGTTGCCGCCCGAGTAGGGGTTGTCGGGGTAGTTGCCGTTTTCGTCGGGATGGAGCTCGGCCCATGGCGGCGTCGAGATGAACGAGATACCGATGGTGGTACCCGAGTTGTCGTTGTTGAAGTAGCCGCGGTCGGCCGACGACTTGATGTAGTTCGAGCTCACCTTCAGATCCATGAAGTCCCACAGCTCGCGGTCGAGGTTGAGGCGGAAGCTGGTCTTCTGGTAGCCGGTGTTGAGCACGATACCCGGATCGTTCTTGTGCGTCAGGCCGGCGAAGAAGCGGGTCTTGTCGTCGCCGCCGCTCACGCTCAGGCGCGTCTGATAGCCCAGCTCGCGGTTGTCGTACAGCTCTTTCTCGTAGTCATAGATCTTGCCGGCGGCTACGGCAGCTTCGTAAACGGGCACCTCATCGGGGCCCCACGAGGCAGCCACCTTGTCGCTGTCCCACTGGCGCATGCCGCGCGGGTTGAGCAGGGCGTTCATGCTGAACGTCTGCGAGAGGTTGACCGTGGTCTTGCCCGCCTTGCCGCGCTTGGTGGTGATGATCACTACGCCGGCACCGGCGCGCGAACCATAGATGGCGGCAGCCGAGGCACCCTTCAGGATCTCGATGGTCTCGATGTCCTCGGGGTCGATGTCGGCGATGCGGTTCGAGGGGTCGTCCTGCACGCTCTGGCTACCGCCAGCCTGCGATTTCGACACGAAGTCGAAGCCCGCCTTGATGGCCGAGTTGTCGAGGTACACCCCGTCGATGATGAACAGCGGCTGCGAGTTGGCCGTCAGCGAGGTGATGCCCCGCAGCTTGATCGAGATACCGCCGCCCGGGGCACCCGAGTTCTTGATGATGTTGGCGCCGGCAAACTTGCCGTACAGGGCCCCGTCCATCGTCTGCTGGGTGGTCACACCCGTGAGCTGGCGCGAGTCGATCTGGGCCACCGAGTTGGCCAGGTTGCTGCGCTTGACGCTCGTGGCCAGACCCGTCACCACCACCTCGTCGAGTTGGGTGGCTTCGTTGGCCATCACCACGTCCACGTTGGGGTTGTCCTTGCTCACCTGCACCTCCACGGGCGCATAGCCGATGTAGGAGAATTCGAGGGTGGCTGCATCGGTGGGTACATCGATCTCGAAACGACCGTCGAAATCGGTGAATGCCCCCACGGCAGTACCCTTCACTGCCACCGTCACCCCGATCAGGGGGTTGCCTTCGGAGTCGGTCACCTTGCCCGTAGCCGTAAACTGCGCCATTGCACTAATGGACAACAGCATGGCTGCGAGCACGAGTGCCGGTTTGGTACACCATAGTCTCATGCTACAAAAATTTGGTTTAACGAATAGGTTTGATGCGATCCGTAGGAACAGAATGGGAAGGCAAAATTAATATTTGGATTTGCCTGACAATGGGGGAGGGGCGTTGGCAAATGAGGGGTGAGTTTCAATAGTTTGATTGTCAGTGCTTTTTGGCTGATATTTTTTTGAGAAAAACTGAAGCGAACCTGAAGCCGGCCTGGATCGCCTGCGCATCACCCTGTGCCCCGGCAGGTCCATCCGGGCGATTCGGGAATCGGCAAGGACGCTTCTGACATTGGCCGGGATACGATTTGCAGCGGGTTTTCATGTGAAAAATCGGGGTGGAGAGGCTGGAAGGGTGGGGGAGGAGAAAAATAATGTGGTAAAAAGTGGAATTTTGTGGCGAAATGGGTTTACTTTGCTTCTGTGAACGACAGACAGGGATGAATCCAGCCAGATTATGGTCGAGTTTCTCGGCGAATACGAATGCAAAATCGACAGCAAGGGCCGCCTGCGCTTGCCGTCGAAGCTGCTGGAGCAGTTCGGCGAACTGCGACATCATCCCGTCGTCGTGAATCGCGGCCTCGATGGAGGCCTGGTGTTGTACCCCGAGCCGGTGTGGCGGAAGATCACCCAGGAGCGCCTGGCGGGTCTGAACCACTTCAACAAAAAGGCCCGGATGTTCATGCGCAAGTGGTATCGGGGTGCCACGCGCCTGCAGATCGACAACAACGACCGCATTCTGCTGCCCAAGACTTTGCTCAAGTGGGCCAATATCGAGGAGTCGGTCATTCTGCAGGGCGTGGACAATATGATTGAAATGTGGAACCCGGAAGAGTGGGAGGCGATCATGGCCGATGAAGACGGCTTCGAATTCGATGAGCTGTCGGAAGAAGTGCTGGGCAGCGCCCCCGTTCTTGGCGATCCAAAAGAGGACGCATGACGACGTACCACGTGCCGGTGTTGGGCCCCGAGTCGGTAGCGGCGTTGGACATCCAGCCCGAGGGGGTGTATGTCGATGCCACTTTTGGCGGAGGAGGGCATAGCCGGCTGATACTCGAAAAGTTGGGACCGAAAGGCAGGTTGCTTGCTTTCGATCAGGATGAAGATGCGTTGCACAACGTACCTGAAGATGAGCGCCTGTTGTTCTGTCCGGCCAACTTCAGATATCTGAGGCGCTACATGCGCTACCACGGCATCGAAGCGGTGGATGGCATCCTTGCCGATCTGGGCGTGTCGTCCCATCAGCTCGACGAAGCCGAACGCGGCTTCTCTTACCGTTTTGATGCACCCCTTGACATGCGGATGAATCGGCGCGAAGGCCCCACGGCGGCCGATCTGCTCAACACGCTGGAGGAAAAAGAGATCCAGGACCTGCTGAGCAGGTATGGCGAGGTGCGCAATGCGCGCACCGTGGCCCGCCGGCTGGTGGAGGCGCGGGAACGCAAGCCCATCACCACCACGGGCGAGCTGGTTGCCTTGCTCGAGCCCCTGGTGCGCGGCCACAAGCCCCGCTATCTGTCGCAGGTCTTTCAGGCCCTGCGCATTGCCGTGAACCGCGAGCTGGAAGTGCTCGAGGAGTTTTTGCAGGAGAGTCTCGAGGCGTTGCGGCCGGGTGGCCGACTGGTGGTCATCACCTACCATTCGCTCGAAGATCGCCTCGTCAAACGCTTCATGCGTACGGGCAATGTGCGGGGCGAAGAGGTCCGGGACTTTTACGGCAACCTCGTGCGCGCCATCCGTCCTGTGACGAAGAAACCTGTAGAACCTTCACCAGAAGAAATAGCAGCCAATCCCAGGGCCCGCAGTGCGCGCCTCAGGGTGGGTGAGCGAGTATTGGAGAGAAAGGGGGAGGAAGAGGAGCCTGGGGAGTGACATGGCAGATAGATTTTGGCTTTGATAGAAAAAAGGGGCGGAAATGAGCCTGGTGTGAAACCGGCTTCCCCCCGAAGCAAGTTGATGATGGCCAGGAAAAAGAAAAAAGGCAGGTACGCGGAACTGGGCACGCTCGTGGCCGAGGTGGTGTTCAACCACCTGACGTTCGTCGTATTTCTGTGCTTTCTCGGGGCCATCTACATCTCGAACGCCCATCTGGCCCAAAAACAAGTACGCACCATACAGGAAATGCGCGAGGAGGTGAAACACCTCCGTCGGGAATACCATGCGCTCAAGTCGGAGCTGATGTATCACAGCCGGCTTTCGGAAATGGAAAAACGCGTGGCACCCCTGGGGCTGCGCAAGCCCAAGGAAGAACCACGCATCATCGTGGTTGAGGGCGAGTAACGAAAACGACGCACAGGCGAACGCTATGGCGATGCAGATACGCAACGAGGTGCTGGCGAGGATGTACGTGGTGCTGCTGCTGGTGGTGGTGGCAGCCATCGCCATCGTGGCCCGTACCATCCAGATCGGCATAGCCGAGCGCGAGCGCTGGCGCGAGGAGGGCAAGAAGGAGCGCGTGCGCCTGCGCGAAATCGAAGCCGAGCGTGGCAACATCCTCGCTGCCGATGGCAGCCTGCTGGCCACCTCGCTACCGTTCTTTGACATTGCATTCGATCCGAACTCGACGGCCATGAGCAAGGCCGACTTCGATGCCAACATCGACAGTCTGGCCTGGTGCCTGGCAACCTGGGTCGACCCCAGCTATACGCCCGGCGGATACCGCGAGTACCTGATACGCAAGCGCGAAGAGGGTGCCCGCTATGTGCCCATCAAGAAGGGCGTGACCTTTGCCGAGATGCAGCGCATCAAGCAGTTCCCGCTCTTCCGGCTGGGGCGCTACCGCGGCGGCCTGATCGTGGAGCAGCGCTACAAGCGGCAGCGGCCATTTGGCTTGCTGGCCCATCGTACCATCGGCTATCTGCGCGAGGGGGCCAAGCCCGTCGGTCTCGAAGGGGCCTTCGACGAGGTGCTGCGCGGCAGGGGCGGCAAGCAGTACATGATCCGTTTGCCGGAAGGCGTATGGATGCCGCTGGGCGACCTGGCCGAGGTGGAACCCAAAAGCGGCAACGACCTGCTGACCACCATCGACATCAACATCCAGGACATCACCGAGGAGGCGCTCTACAAAGCCATGGTACGCCATGAGGCCACCTTCGGCGTGGCCGTGGTGATGGAGGTGGAGACGGGCGCCATCCGCGCCATCGCCAACCTGAGCCGTACGCGCAAGGGCGAGATCTGGGAAACCTACAACCACGCCATAGGGACAAGGGTGGAGCCCGGCTCGACCTTCAAGCTGGCGGCCATCATGGCCATGCTGGAAGATGGCTGTGTCGATCTGACCGACTCGATCGACATCGAGCATGGCCGCGTGGAGCTGTTCGAGGAAAAGCTCGAGGTGAAGGATGCCGTAGCCCACAACTACGACACCGTCACCGTGGAGCGGGCCTTCCAGATTTCGTCCAACGTGGGCATGGCCAAAATGGCATTGGCCTGCTATGGTCGGCCCGGGCAGGCGGCGCGCTTCGTCAAGCGGCTCCGGCAGTTCAATCTGCATTTGCCGACAGGCATAGAAATAGAAGGTGAGGCCAACCCCTACATCAAGGATCCCGGCAACCCCGAAGACGACTGGAGCGGCGCCACCTTGCCGTGGATGTCGATGGGCTACGAGCTGCTGCTGACGCCCCTGCAGCTGCTCTCGTTCTACAATGCCGTGGCCAACGACGGCAAGATGATGAAGCCCTACCTCGTGGAGGAGATCCAGCGCTACGGGCAGACCATCGAACACTTCCCGCCGGTGGTGCTCAAGCGCAAGATCGCCTCGACGGAGACCATCCGGAAGGCGCAGCGGCTGCTGCGGGGCGTGGTGGAGCACGGCACGGCCAGCGAGTGGAACACGCCGCACTACGCCTTTGCCGGCAAGACGGGCACCACCCAGCTCGATTACCGGCGGCTCGACGACCGCACGGAGGTGGGTGGCTATCAGGCTTCGTTCGTGGGCTACTTCCCCGCCGACGCGCCCCGATACAGCTGCATCGTGCTTATCAGCAATCCGCGCAAGGGCGGCATCTATGGCAGCCAGGTGGCCCTGCCCGTGTTCAGGGAGATTGCCGACAAGATCTACTTCAGCAGCCTGGACCTGCACGAGCCGCTCAACAGCAAGCCGCGGCCCCGACTGGAGGCGCGCAAGCTGCCCGATTACGAGATCGGCGCGCGAAAAGAGATGAAGTCGGTGCTCGAACAACTGCGCATGCCCTACAAAGAGCTGACGCGCTCGGACTGGGTGGTCGTGCGCACGAGCAATACCGATACGCTGCAACTGCTCAAGCGCAGGGTGCCCGAAGAAAAGGTGGTGCCCAACGTGGTGGGCATGACGCTGCGCGACGCCCTGTATATCCTCGAAAACCGAGGGCTCGAGGTCGAGGTCGCCGGCTTTGGCAAGGTGGTCCGACAGAGCCTCAAACCCGGCACGAAGGTGACCGGGCAAACGATCAAACTAACTTTGAAATAGATAGCTGGAAGGAAGGTCCCTTCACGCTATGAAACACTGAGATGACCTGACGATGGCCGGCCCCGGCCGGCCATCCCGACGGTCGTCGAAGGGACAGACAACCAAGGAAAGGACGCGAAGGCATGACACACCGATTGAATGAATTGCTCGATGAAGGGCTTTCGCCAAAAGTGGCAGGCCCGCAGGATGTGGTGGTGGAGGACCTGGTGTTCGACTCGCGCAAGGTGCGGCCGGGTAGCGTGTTCGTAGCCGTACGTGGCACGCAGACCGACGGCCATCAGTTCATTGACAAGGCCATAGAGACAGGTGCGCGCGTGATCGTGGCCGAAACGGCAGCGCCCGAAGCGTTGCCCGACGGCCTCAGCTGGGTGCAGGTGCCCGACAGCCGCAAGGCGCTGGCATGGATGGCTTCGGCCTGGCATGGACACCCCTCGCGTGAGCTCGCCCTGGTGGGGGTGACGGGCACCAATGGCAAAACGTCGGTGACGACCATGCTCTGGCAGCTGTTTTCGGCGCTGGGGTACAAGGCCGGTCTCATCGGCACGGCAGGCATCAAAATAGCAGACAGGGACGTGCCCGCTACGCACACCACGCCCGATCCCGTGCAGCTGAACGCCCTGCTCGCCGACATGGTGGCCACGGGCTGCCGATATGTCTTCATGGAGGTCAGCAGTCATGCCGTGGATCAGGAGCGGGTGTACGGGCTGCAGTTCGCTGGCGGGGTGTTCACCAACATCACGCACGACCACCTGGACTACCACAAGACGTTCAGGAACTACATCCTGGCCAAGAAGAAGTTCTTTGACAATTTGCCGAAAGGCGCCTTTGCCCTGATCAACCTGGACGACCGCAATGCGGCGGTGATGGTCCAGAACACCAGGGCGCGGGTTTATGGCTATGCCCTCAGAAAACCGGCGCCCTTCAAGGCGAAGGTGGTGGAATCGACGCCCGAAGGCATGCAGCTGCTGATAGACGGCCACGAGCTGCACGTGCCGCTGACGGGACTGTTCAATGCCTACAACCTGCTGGCGGTATACGGCGTGGCGCGCCTGCTGGAGCAGGATGCCATGGAAGTGTTGCAGGCGCTCAGCAGCCTGCGCGGCGCGCCCGGCCGCTTCGAAAAGGTGCAGGTGGCGGGGGTGCCCTTCGTGGCCATCGTCGACTATGCCCACACGCCCGATGCGCTGGCGAAGGTCATCCAGGCGGCGCGAGAAGTCAGCCCCTCGGGCCGGGTGATCACCGTGGCCGGCGCCGGCGGCGATCGCGATCGCGCCAAACGGCCGCGTATGGGAGGCATCGCCGCGCGCTTCAGCCAGATGGCCATCCTCACCAGCGACAACCCGCGCTCGGAGCCGCCCGAAGCCATCATCGAAGAGATGATGGCCGGCGTGGACGAGGCCGACCGCAAGAAGGTGCTGACGGTGGTCGACCGGCGCGAGGCCATACGCACGGCCTGCCGGCTGGCACAGCCCGGCGACGTGGTGCTGGTGGCAGGCAAAGGGCACGAAACCTACCAGGAAATCAAAGGGGTGAAGTACCCCTTCGACGATAAAGCAGAGGTGGCAAAGGCCATGGAAGAATTGCTTTGACAATACTGGATAAAGAGACACACAACCATCCGAATAATAGTGGAGGGACTATTATTCATCTTCAGATTGATTCACTTGCAGTGGTTGCGGCAGGCGTCTTCGGGCGCCTGCCAACCATTGCCTTTGGTGCAGAGATGGTTGTGAGCCACGATTCGAAAAACCGGACGGACGGGATTGCTACCTTTGGCGGCAATTTCGCAACCCGTCAAACTTTGAGAAAACCATGCTTTACGCGCTTGCGCTCTATCTCGAAGAACAATTCGACTTCCCCGGCGCCGGACTGTTTCAGTTCATCACTTTCCGGGCGGGGCTGGCGATCATCATATCGCTCATCATCAGTATGATTTTTGGCGGCAGCATCATCAGGATGTTGCGTCGCCTGCAGGTCGGCGAAAAAGTTCGCGACCTGGGCCTCGAAGGCCAAAAGGAAAAGGAGGGTACGCCCACCATGGGGGGCATCATCATCATCCTGGCCATCGTGGTGCCTTGTGTGCTGCTGGCCCGCCTCGACAACGTGTACATCCAGCTCATGCTGCTGGCCACGTTGTGGATGGGCCTGATCGGCTTCGTGGACGACTACATCAAGACGTTCCGCAAAAACAAGGACGGCCTCAGCGGCAAATTCAAGGTGTTGGGGCAGGTGGGGCTGGGCCTCATCGTAGGCCTGACCATGCTCTTCAACGATGGCGTGGTGGTGCGCATGGATGCCGACGAGGCGCGCAGCAAGGGCTACGAGATCGTGGAAACCTTGCAGGTGCGCACCCGCACGGGCGACATGAAGGAGGTGGCCAATGTGCGCGCCACGCTGACCGACGTGCCGTTCGTGAAGGAAAGCCAAATCAACTACGCCGCCGCCTTTGCCTGGCTCGGCGGCTCGGCCTGGCTGTGGGGCGCAGCGTTCTTCGTGCTGTTCGTGATCTTCATCATCACGGCCGTATCGAACGCAGCCAACCTCACCGACGGCATCGACGGATTGGCCACGGGCGTCTCGGGTATCGTAGGAGTGACGCTGGGCGTGTTCGCCTACGTGTCGGGCAACGCCATCGCATCCGACTACCTGAACATCCTGTACCTGCCCGGCACGGGCGAGCTGGTGGTCTTTGCGGCCTGCTTCCTCGGCGCCTGCATCGGCTTCCTGTGGTACAATGCCTATCCGGCGCAGGTGTTCATGGGCGATACGGGTAGCCTGATGCTGGGTGGCATCATCGGGGCCATGGCCATCGTGCTGCGCAAGGAGCTGCTGCTGCCTCTGCTGTGCGGCATCTTCGTGGCAGAGAACCTGTCGGTGATCATTCAGGTGTGGTACTTCAAGTACACCAGGCGGAAGTACGGCGAGGGGCGCAGGGTTTTCCTCATGGCACCCCTGCACCACCACTACCAGAAGATGGGGCTGCCCGAACCCAAGATCGTGACCCGCTTCTGGATCGTGGCGATCCTGCTGGCCGTGTTCACGATCCTGACGCTGAAGATCAGGTGAAAACGAGAGGAATCGAGGATGGGAGGA
>CAYNYN010000046.1:12020-16131 GCA_964401445.1 uncultured Saprospiraceae bacterium
CACGATCCTGACGCTGAAGATCAGGTGAAAACGAGAGGAATCGAGGATGGGAGGATCTGACAGTTGAGACTCGCTGACGCTCGATGTTGATAGCGGTCCCGAAGATCGGGGCAGGCGCTGCGGCCGCCTGTTGAGACTCGGCCCCCCGACTTGGTCGGGGCAGGCCTATCCGGGCCTCGATGTTGAGACGCACCAAAGGCGTGATGTTGTGCACAGCCCCAGGCCTGGCTGGGGAATCACGCGTCACGACGTCACGGGTTCCGCGTCACGAAAGAATCGAAAACAAAATGCCATACGGGCAACGAATATGAAGATCGTCGTACTGGGAGGAGGAGAAAGTGGCACCGGGGCGGCCCTGCTGGCAAAGGCCAGGGGCCATGAGGTTTTCCTTTCGGAAAAAGGCGCCCTGGCACCTCGCTTCCGCGACGAACTCGAAGCGCACGGCATTCCGTACGAGGAAGGCCGACACACGATGGAGCGGCTGCGCGCAGCCGATCTGGTGATCAAGAGTCCGGGCATTCCGCCCGAGGTGCCGGTGCTTCGCGAGCTGCGGGCAGCAGGCAAGGAGATCATCGGCGAAATCGAGTGGGCGTGGCGTCAGACCGACGGATGCCGCATCATCGGCATCACCGGCAGCAATGGCAAGACGACCACCACCATGCTCACCTGGCATCTTTTGCGCGAAGCGGGTCGCGACGTGGCGCTGGGTGGCAATGTGGGGCAGAGCTTCGCCCGCAATGTGCTGCGCACACCGGCTGCCGGCCACGTGCTGGAGCTGAGCAGCTTCCAGCTCGACGACATCCGCACCTTCCGGCCAAACGTGGCCGCGATACTGAATATCACGCCCGACCATCTGGATCGCTATGGCTACCGGATGGATCGGTACGTCGAGTCCAAGTTTCGCATTGCGATGAACCAGCAGGCCGAAGACCTGCTCATCGTCAATGCCGATGACCCGCAAAGCCGGGAGTGGCTGTCGAGCCATCCGGTGCAGAGCCAATTGAAACGGGTGCCCATGCCCGCCTACCCGGCAGAAGTGCTGGAGGTAGATGGGCACCGGTTCGACATGAGCCAGACGGTGCTGAAAGGGCCGCACAACTTTTTCAATGCGGCCGTGGCCATCGCCATCGCGCTGCACGAAGGGGTTGCCCCCCAGGCGATACAGCAGGGGTTGCAGTCCTTTCGCAATGCACCCCACCGGCTCGAAGTGGTGGCCCGCAAAGGCGGCGTCACCTGGATCAACGACAGCAAGGCCACCAACGTCGACGCCGTCCGCTATGCACTCGAAGCCATGGAAGGGCCGGTGGTCTGGATCGCAGGCGGCACCGACAAGGGAAACGACTACGGACCTTTGCGCGAGCTGGTGCGGCAGAAAGTGAAAGCACTCATCTGCCTCGGCCTGGACAACAGACCCCTGCACGATGCTTTCGAAGACATCGTGCCCGAAATCGTGGACACACGCAGCATGCCCGCTGCCGTGAACGAAGCGGCCCGCAGGGCCGGAGCGGGAGACACGGTGCTGTTGAGTCCAGCCTGTGCCAGCTTCGACCTGTTCGAAAACTACATGGATCGGGGCGACCAGTTTCGGCAGGCGGTCCATGGACTGACGGCACAGGAGCAAGCAGCGCAACCGGATGAACACAACTGAAAAAGCATACAGAAGCATTTCGTCGCGTGCCCGTGGCGCGCGGCACTGCCTGAAACCGCAAACAAACTATTGAGAAAAGGAACATGAATCCTGGGGGAACCATACAAGCAGCATTGAGGGGGGACAAGGCCATCTGGGCCATCGTGCTCGTGCTCTCGCTTTTCTCGGTGTTGGTGGTGTACAGTGCTACCGGCTCGCTGGCCTGGCGTATTGCCGGCGGCGACACCGAGACGTTCCTCTTTCGCCACGGATTCACCCTCGCTTTTGGCTGGTTGCTCATGTACCTGGGCCACCGCATGCACTACCTGCGCTACCAGCAGGCGGCACCCTGGCTCATCCTCGTGGCGGTGCCCCTGCTCGTGTTCACCCTGTTTATGGGAGTGGATATCAACGGCGCGCGGCGCTGGATCCAGGTGCCGCTGGTGGGTCTGACCTTCCAGACGTCCGACTTTGCCAAGCTGGCGCTGGTGCTGTACGTGGCGCGTGAGGTGACCAGAAAGCAGGAATACATCAAGGAGTTCAACGATGCCTTCCTGCCCATCATCGTGCCCGTGCTCATCGTCTGCGGCCTCATCGCGCCATCGGACCTCTCTACGGCCTTGTTGCTGTTTTTTACCTGTATCGGCATCATGTTCGTGGGCAGGGTGGACTGGAAATACATCGCATTGCTGTTTCTTTTGTGGATTTGTGTGTTCGCCTTTCTCGTGTTGTTGGGCGAATTTTTTCCGGATATCATTCGGGTCGATACCTGGGTGAGTCGCGTGCGCGAATTCGTGGACAACCCCGATGGCGACTTCCAGGTGATACAGTCCAAGATCGCCATCGCCAACGGGGGATGGTTCGGGCTGGGCCCGGGCAACAGCATCCAGCGCAACTATCTGCCCACGCCCTACGCCGACTTCGTGTATGCCATCATCTGTGAGGAGTACGGCGTGATCGGCGGGCTGATCACGGTGGGGCTGTTCGTCCTGTTGTTTTTCCGCATCACCCGCCTGGTCACCATCGGCACCAAGTCGTTTGGCGTGATGGCTGCTGCGGGGCTGGGCATGCTGATCGTCTTTCAGGCTTTCGCCAACATCGCCGTGGCGGTGCACCTGGTGCCCGTCACGGGGCAGAACCTGCCCTTGCTCAGCCTGGGCGGCACGTCGGTGATCTTCACGTGTATCTACTTCGGCGTGATACTGAGTGTGAGCAAATTCGTGGAAGAGACGGCCCGTGCCGAGGGCATGGTGCCCGACAGTGAGGGAGAGGAGTATTGATTGCTTGTCGCAAAAAGTGAGACAGCGTTTTGAGCAAACGACCTTTGAAAATATTGATCAGCGGTGGGGGCACGGGAGGACACGTCTTTCCGGCCATCGCCATCGCCCAGGCCATCCGGCGGCTGGCACCCGACAGCGAAATACTGTTCGTGGGGGCGCAGGGCCGGATGGAGATGGAGCAGGTCCCGAAAGCGGGATTTGCGATCGAAGGCCTGTGGATCAGTGGATTCCAGCGCCGATTGACATGGCAAAACCTGTTGTTTCCGGTCAAGCTGGCCAGCAGTCTGGCCCGTGCCTGGCACATCCTGCGGCGCTTCCAGCCCGACGTGGTGGTGGGCGTGGGAGGATATGCGAGCGGGCCGGTGCTGGAAGTGGCCACGCGCATGGGACTGCCGACGCTCATCCAGGAGCAGAACTCGTATCCCGGCGCCACCAATCGCCTGCTGGCCCCGCGCGTCGATCGCATATGCGTGGCCTGGCCGGGCATGGAACGCTGGTTTCCCGAGGCCAAGGTGGTGCGCACAGGCAACCCCGTGCGGCGCGAGATCGCTGCCACTGCCGACCCCGCAGCCGCGCGTGCCCACTTTGGGCTCGACCCGCACGCCACCACCGTGCTGGTGACGGGAGGCAGCCTCGGGGCTCGTTCGCTCAATGAGGCCATGATGGCGGCTGCCGCCAAAATCGGTGCGCGACCGGACGTGCAGTGGCTCTGGCAGACGGGGCGCCTCTACGCCGAGGCATGTGCCGCTTCCGCAACGGCGGAGCTGCCGCAGGTGCGCGCGCTGCCCTTCGTCGACCGGATGGACCTGGCGTGGGCCGCAGCCGAAGTCGTCATTTGCCGGGCTGGTGCACTGACGCTCAGCGAGCTGTGTGTGGCCGGCAAGGCAGGCATCCTGGTGCCGTCGCCCAACGTGGTGGCCGACCACCAGACGCGCAACGCCGAAACGCTGGTGGAGGCCCAGGCCGCCATCCTGGTGCCGGATGCCGAAGCAGGTCGCGCCATCGACGAGGCACTGTCCCTGGCGACCGACGAGCCGCGGCGGCACTCGCTGGCAGCACGGGCCCGGGCACTTGCCATCCCCGACGCCGACGAGCGCATCGCCCGCGAGGTGTTGCGGCTGGCAGGACGCGAAGCGGAACGAGTGGAAGAAAAGCAATAGAAGTGCCCTCGGGGGAGCAAGTTTAAAGTTTAAAGTTTAGTGTT
>CAYNYN010000047.1:0-3528 GCA_964401445.1 uncultured Saprospiraceae bacterium
CTCAAAAAACCCTTCCCGGCACGAATTGTTGTCCGGCTCATTTTTCCGTAAGGGTCTCGGCGATCTCGGTGCGTCCGGCCTGCCAGGCGGGCACCAGGGCAGCCACGATGCCCGTGGCTATGGCCCCCAGCAACAGCCACGCCTCCTGGGGTAGCAGGGCAAAGGCGTCGAAGCGGAAGCGCCACACGTCGGCTACGAGGGTGCGCAGCGCCAGCATGCCGCCATGGCTGAGCAGCAGGCCCAGCAGCGTGCCCAGGCAGGCCATGAGCAACCCTTCGGAAAGGATGAGGGCGGCCAGCGTGCGCGGCGCGGCACCCATCACGCGCATGAGCGCCAGCTCGTAGCGGCGTTCCTGTAGCGACTGATACAAGGCGATGAACACGCTCAGGGCCGACAGGGCAATGATGACCCAGGCGACGTACTGCATCAGCTGGACGCCGCGCCCCACCTGCAGATAGACCTTGCTCAGCTCGACGGGCGGGCTGGCGGCCAGCAGGTTGGTGTTTTCGTTGATCTGGCGCGCCATGTTGAGGGTCTGGTAGTTGCGCCCTTTGAACTGCAGGAGGATGGCCGTGATGGCCTGGTCTTCGATCTGGTAGAGGGGCTGTTGCCAGGCAGCCGGCAGCGTGTCGTGGGTGTGGTGGTCGTGCTGCGTGTCGTGTACGACCCACACGCTGCGCGTGTCGGTGAGCAGCAGGTTGTCGGCCACCGTGCCCGAAGGGGCCAGGATGCCCACCACCACGAAGTCGGGCGCTTCTTCGTGGGTGAGAAAAGCCTCGTCGGCCAGGCCGTGCGCGCTCTTGAAGCGGCTGCCCGGCTCGAGGCCGAGCGCACGGGCCACCTCGCTGCCCGCCACCACTTCCATGGGTTTTTCCCAGAGGCGACCCGAAGCCAGCTCGAGGCCGTAGAGTGCGAGGAAAGCGGTGTCGGTCCCGACGATGCGCCAGCCGCGATAGCCGTCGCCCAGCGACAGGGGCACGGCGCGCGCGATCATGGGGTGGCCGGGGCGCAGGAAGGGGCGCGCCTCGCTGAGCGGGATGTTGCCGGTAGGGCTGTCGAGATGGTACATCGAGCTGAGGATCAGCTGCAGGGGGCTGCCTTTGGCGCCGATGACCAGATCGATGCCGGCCATGTTGCGGTCGAACTGCTGCTGTATCTGGTGGTTGAGCAGCAACACCAGCGAGATGAGGCCGGTGCCGGTGGCGAAGAGGGTGAGGCTCAGCAAGGTGTTGAGCGGCCGATGACGCAGGTTTTTCCAGCTGATCGAAATGAGGTTCATACGGCGGCGGGCTTGTGCAGTTCGAGACGGTGCGGGAAGCGCGTCTTCAGGCGGTTGTCGTGGGTGACGATGAGCAGGGTGGCCTGCACGCTGCGCGCCTCGCGCTCGAGCAGGTCGGCCACGGCGGCCGCATGGCCATCGTCGAGGGCCGAGGTGGGCTCGTCGGCGAGGATGAGCACGGGCTCGTTGACGAGGGCGCGGGCGATGGCCACGCGCTGTTGTTCACCCTGGCTGAGGCGGTGGGGCAGCGCATGGGCCTTGTGGGCCACGCCCAGCTCGTCGAGCAGCGCCAGGGCACGCTGCGTGGAAGGCGTGCGTCGGGCCAGTTTTTGCGGAAGCAGCAGATTCTCGAGCACGGTGAGCGCCGCCACGAAGTGCGGCTGCTGGAACACCAGGCCGATGTGCTGGCCGCGAAAGAGGTCGCGCGCGCGGCCGCGCAGCGCCGTCAGCTCCGTATCGCCGATGAAGACCTTGCCTTCGTGGGGGTGGCGCAGCCCGGCCAGCAGCTGCAAGAGGGTCGTTTTGCCGCAGCCCGAAGGGCCGAGGATGAGCCAGTGCTCGCCCCGACGACACACCATGTCGGGAAAGCGAATCGTCAGGTCGGGCGGGTACGTGTATGCAAGCGATTGTGTGCGAACCATGATGGGGCGTTGACGCTATGGGGCGCCCAACTTACCGGATTTTCCGGAAAAAACGAGGATCAGCGGCCACCCGCCTCGGCGGGCAGGGCCTGGGGCCGTGGCGCGATCCTGAGGCGCATGCCCGCCATGGGTGCCGCGTGTTGCAGGACGGGATTGCGCTCGTAGAGCTGGCGCAGGCTGACGCCATAGCGATGTGCCACCTCGGGCAAGGTTTCGTTGCGCTGCAGCCGGTGCCATATGTAGCTGTCGGAGGCTTCCTTTTCGCGCGGCAGCGGCACGCGCGCCGGGATGTCGACGGCCGGTCTGACCACGGGCAGCGCTTTCACCGCGGTGCCGGGCTGGCACCTGAGGATGCGTGCAGGCTCCCATACGACCAGTTCGCTGCCCGCCGGCGGTTGCAGCGTGGCGATGTGGTTCCAGAAGAGGAGATGAAGCGGGTGGCAGTGAAACTTGCGCGCCACGTCGCGGAGGTCTTCGCCCTGGCCGAGCACGTAGGTGGTTTGCCGCCAGGCCTGGTCGTGGGGTTCGAGCAGGGGCAGGTCGAGCGCGGCCAGTGCCGCAGCATCGGTGCGGCGCAGCGCGAGGTAGTCGGCGATGGCCGGCATGGCGTACTGGGGCAGCGTGAGCCAGCCGCTGCGGCCATGCGCGGCGATGACGCCCTTTTTCCAGGCGGGGTTGAGTGCCTCGACGGTCCAGGGCAGCAGCCCCGTGACGCTGCAGATCTCTTCGACCGTCAGCGGCTCGCGCAGCTCGATGGTGGTGGTGAGCTGCAGGTCGGGGGAGGGCAGCCGGGGCTCGAGGCCGTGCAGGTAGTAGTAGTGGAACAGGTAGGTGGCCGCAATGAATGCCGGCACGTAGTTGCGCGTCTCGCGGGGCAGATAGCGCCGCACGCGCCAGAAGTCGGTGCTGTGGGCCCGCTTGACGGCGCGTCGCACGCGTCCGGCCCCGCTGTTGTAGGCCGCCAGCGCCAGCTCCCACGATCCGAAACGCTCGTATTGCTTGCGCAAATGGATGATGGCGGCACGGGTAGCCTTGACGGGGTCGAAGCGTTCGTCCACCCACGCGTTGATGAGCAGATCGTAGGAAGCACCCGTCTCCGGCATGAACTGCCACAGGCCGCCAGCACCCGAGCGCGAGATGGCCGTGGGCACCAGGGCCGATTCCACTACCGCCAGGTATTTGAGCTCCTCGGGCAGGCCGGCGCGGCGCAGCTCTTCCTCGAAGAGGGGAAAGTAGATCAGCGCGCGGCCAAGGATCTTTTCGGCCTTGTCGCGCTGCTCGACGAGATAGGTCTTGAGGTAGCCCTTGACGGCCGACACGTAGCGCGGCTCGATGAGGCAGGGCAGCGCCTCGAGACGTTGGCGGATGAGTGCTTCTTCCAGTTCGAGTGGATCGTTGTGCCCCTGTATGGGGGACAGGCCAGCGAGGAAGGTGATCAGGAACAGTACCAGCAGTCTGGGGTTTTTCATGCGCTACAGCGTTGAGGTGTGCCGCTCCATGGGACGAAAGGCGTGCCGTAAATGTTGCACCCGGGCGGCTTTCTTTTCAGGCTTTCGCCAAAAATGGGATATTTTTCGTGACGCCCCCGATTTTCATCGGGGCAGGCTG
>CAYNYN010000047.1:3628-15996 GCA_964401445.1 uncultured Saprospiraceae bacterium
CACAGAGTTTCACAGAGTAACACAGAGGGCCACCGAGCCCGGCGAAATCGGCACTTCCTCACTCCTCTCTCTTCACTCCTCTCTCCTCACTCACTCCGTCTTTCTGTCCTCAAATCCTCTTGACGTCCTATTCTTCTTCATTCACCGGCGCCAAGTCTGCCTTCCGTTGCCGGGGCGCTTTTTGGCGAAAGCCGAACCCTCGTCGGGGCCGGCCGGGCCGAAGAGGTGGCCGCGCGTTTTTTGCGCGCAGCGACGATCCGGTCGATGAGCCACACCCGCCAGCCATGGAAACAGCTCCACCATACCAGTGTGGCAAACGACAGCTCGCCCAGCCGCGTGAAGCCCGGCAGCGCGTGCAGGTTGATGGTCAGCAGGTCGTAGCTGATGAAGTCGGTGGCGATGTAGGCGCTGTTGAAGAAATACAGGACGAGCATGCCCCACAGGTACTGGTTGAGCAGGCGCACCTCGCGCATGGCAGGGCTATAGGGGTGGTGCCGCAGTTGCTTGCGCCGATAGATGACGAATCGCCACGCGAAATAGAGGTAGGCGTAGAACGTGGTGACGTACAGGACCATCTCCACGCCCCCGTAGAAGGGCGACACGAGGCTGCGCTTGATCTGGCTCTTGAGCTCGACGGGCAGCATGAACAGGGCGAGGAAATAGACGACCTGCCCCAGCGGCAGCAGGATGTGTTTGGCATCGGTCCAGCGCAGGCGGTAGGCCGGAAACAGCGTCAGCTTGACGTAGAAGAACAGCAGGGGGCCGAATGCCAGCGTGCAGTACACGGGCAGGTAGAGCAGCTCGGGATGCCGCTGGAAGACGCCCAGCAGAATGAACAGGTGGTACACCAGGTTCAGCGAGAAGGCGCCCAGCAACATGCTGAACGCGAGGTTGCCCGTGCGACTGCCGGCCTTGCGCAGCGCGAATCGCAGCGCCAGCACCGGCGTCTGGACGAGCGCCCCGGCCAGCACCAGCAAGGTCACCTTGCGCAGTATTTCCGCTATTTCGACACTCATCATGACCGTCGGGCAATGTCAGTAATTCTGGTAAATGTATTCCAGGGTTCGTTCCATCTCTTCTTTCCAGGCCCTGTTGGAGCCGGGGAAGTTGTTGTGCATGAAGCTGAAGATGAGCCACCGGCCGCGGGCGGTGCGCAGGTATCCGCTCAGGCAGTGGCGGTTGCGCAGGGTGCCCGTTTTGGCGAAGACATAGGGCCCGTCGGGGCCGGCGTACCACTCGGCGATGGTGCCGGAGCGCCCCCCTGCCGGCAGCAGGCCGAAGAGCCGCTGTGCAGGCACCTCGCGCCGGATCTTGTCCAGCAGCATCACCATGGTGCGCGGCGTGACCAGGTTGTAGCGCGACAGGCCCGAGCCGTCGACCCACAGCGGCCGGTCGGGCAGGTCGGCCAGCAGGCTGTCGAGCGCCCAGGCAATGGCGCGGCTGCTCTCCAGCGTGTCGGTGAGCAGGTAGCCGGCCATGAGCAGTAGCTGCTCGGCGATGAAGTTGTCGCTATCCTGTAGCAGCAGGCGATACAGGCTGTCGGCCGGCTGGGCGGCATACAGCACCTGTGCCTGGTCGGAAGGCATGAGTGGCAGGTCGAGCACGTCGACGGGGCGGCCCAGCGTGTCGCTCAGCAGCTGTGCGGCCAGCGCAGGCGACCAGCGGAAAGGAATTTCGCGCTCGTATGCCGGCCCTGTCACGGCCGGCGGGTTGTAGGTGAAGCGGTTGCGGCACTCGTCGCGCATCCACCGCGGGTCGGCCTCGGCGCCGAGCGGGTCGAGGCGGGCGGAGTCGAGCAAGCGGCGCGGCGAGAGCTGGAAGCCGATCTGGGTGCTGTCGTGGCGCACGTGCACGACGTTGGCGTAGAGCGGCAGCGGCGCCTTCTCGGCCTGATAGTACCAGGGGTAGTCGTCCCACGCCCAGCCCGGACCGAAGCGCTTGTCGGCGAAATTGCCCGGGCAGAAGAAGAGCGGCCCTTCGTGCTTGCGCAAAAAAGCGAGCACGCTCGAGTCGGCAGGCAGCCAGGGGTGCAGCAGGCCGGGGTGGCCCGTACCCCAGAAGATGAGCGTGTCGCCCGTTTCTTCGTACACCAGTGCGGGCAGGTAAGCCTGGTTGAGGCGGTTGCTGAGGTAGAACGTGAACAGCTTGATGTTGGAGGCCGGCGTGAAATAGTGATCGGCCTGGTACTCGGCCAGCCATTCGCCCTTTTCCGGGTCGTACAGGGCAAAGCCCGTGAAGGCCGACCGGAACACGGGCGAGGAATCGATGCGTTGGTGCAGGTCGTGCCGCAGCTTTTTGCCGGCAAGGCAGCCGGAAAGGGCGATGGCCAGCGCGATCAGCCACAGGGGCAGAAGGCGTGGTGCGGCGAAGGGGCGATTGGGCAAGATGGTGCGGGATGGCATAAGCGGGCGCTTTGTCGGCGAAGTTAGGCGTTGGGCGGGCGCGTTGCAAAATCGGGCTTCAGCGTTCGAGGGCCTGGCGCAGCCTGCTCAGGTCGGGCCGGCGGCTGCGCGGACGCTGGCGCTCGTACGCATACAGGGCGCGTCCTGCCGCTGCGAGGAACGGCAGGCCGATGGTGTCGTACTCGTACACGCCATCGTTGTAGGTCTCGTTGGCATTGACGTGGATGGTGGCGGCCACCATGAACTCGACGCCCTGCTCGAAATCGACGATGTAGGCCACGTCGGTCAGGAAGCCATAGGCCCAGCCCACCTTGTTGAAGATGCGTATGTGGTCGGGTATGCGCACAGTGCTGTCGGCATCGCCGAAGATGAAAAACTTGACGTAGTTGTCGGGCAGGTCGTAGTGCGGGTGCCGGCTTTCGCGCGGCAGTTGCGACATGGCTTTCCACAGAAAGGCATAGTCATCGTCGGTGAGGCGGAAGCGGCGCTCCTCCGGCACGGCCTCGGGAAACATCACGGCCTGCAGCATGTCGTGCAGGTCCTGCAGCGAGACGAAGTTCTTTCGGCTGAAGTTGAAGGGCTGGGGCACGAGCCTGCCCTCGGCCAGGTGCGCCTTGCCGCGCAACGTGCCTTTGAGCATGAGGTGGGCCGGCCAGCCGTCGCTGTACACCATGCCCTGGTAGTAAAGCAGTTGCCCCGTTTCGGCATCGAGGAATTGGACGGGATTGGTGTAGCGATTGTCTTCGAAGCCGAACGGGAAGCCGCCCGGCCCCAGGCGGTGCACGATGCGGGTATGGCGGTAGCCTTTTTGCCAGAGCCCTTCGTTGAGGGCGCGTTGGCCCACGAACTCGTACAGCCGGTTCTGGGCTTCGTTGTCGCTGACGAGGAAGATCTTTCGGATGTAATGGGCGACCGAGGGCAGGCCCGTGGGGGCGGTGGTGTCGGCCAGGGTGGCGGTCTGCGGCGCTTTGCCGGCCAGGGTGAGCATGGGGTCGTCGGGGTCGAGCCCTTCGATGCCGAGCAGCCGCAGCTTTTCGAGGGCCATGAATGCCGTCGGCATCTTGACGGTGCTGGCAGGGTAGAAGTAGCGCGTGTCGTCCACGCCGAGGCGCCAGGTGGTGAACTGGGGCACGTTGTCGGCATCGCGGTCGATGCGGGTGTAGATGATCTGGGCCTCGTAGCGCTCGGGGTGGTCGAGCACGTGGCGCAGGATGGTGTCGGGCTGGTTGCGCAACAACGCCTCCAGGTCGAAGTCCGACTGCCAGGCTTTCGCCAAAATGGCGGGGCACAGGGCGAGCAGAAGGAGCGGCCAACGGGGCAGGACAAGGGTGCGATCCATGGGTGGTTGAGGGTTGAGGGTTGAGTGTTTAGAGTTTATTGTTTAATGTTTAAAATTGATTTACAGATAGTTTTAGATGTGTGTGAGCTACCCAACGTCCATCGTCCATCGTCCATTGTCCATCGTCCTTGCTGCCCAGGTTCATGGGTGGCTTTTGCGAAAGCAAAATAGGCAAAAGGGCGGGCAGGGCCGTGGGTCAGGTGGCAGCTGCGGCATCCTCGCTTACGAGCGGAAACTCATCGAAGTGCCACGGATAGCGGATGTCGCAAAGGAAGAGGCCGTCGGGTGGTACGCTCCAGCTGGGTACGAGGCGGTGTTGCTGATGCAGGGCCGCGCGCAGGGCCTCGAGCGAGAGTTTGCCGAAGGCCACGTTGAGGCAGGCGCCCACGATGAGGCGCACCATGCCGCGCAGGAAGCGATCGGCGCTGATGTGGAACTGCCACTCGCGCGGGCCGAACTGCCAGCGCGCCTCATGTAGCTGGCACCGATAGGTATGGGCCGAGTGGTCGGTTTTGCAGAAAGGGAAGAAGAGGTCGAACTCCGTCAGCAGGGCGGCCGTGGCTTCGAGCAGGTCTGGGTCGGCCTTGCGCGCGCGGGGGTACTGCCAACGCGTGTGGAGGTGGAACGGATCCTTTTCCAGCGCGATGCGGTACACGTAGCTGCGGCGGATGGCGTCGAAGCGGGCATGCGCGTCGTCGTGCATTTGCCAGATGCGGTACACGGCAATGTCGGGCGGCAGGATCTGGTTGAGGGCATGGGCCAGTCGGTCGGGCACCTTTGCGGGGCCGTCGAAGTGGGCGAAGTAGCGCGAGGCATGCACACCCGTGTCGGTGCGGCCACAGCCCGTCAGCTCCACGCGCTGACGCAGCACCGTGCTCAGGGCTTCCTCGATGGTCTGCTGTACCGAGGGCTGGTCGGGCTGGCGCTGCCAGCCGCAGTACCGGGTGCCCTGATAGGCCAGTTGGACGAAGTAGCGCATGCGGCGAAGATAGACCTTTGTCCGGCTGAAATGAGTCCGTTATTTGGCCGCGATGTTGAGATTTGAAAAACGTTGCGTGCCGTGGCGTCCCCGATTTGCATCGGAGTCTGTCCCGACTTGTCGGAAACAGGCGTTGCGTGAGGCATCGAGGAACCGATTCAGCCAAACACCGTGGCCCTCTGTGTGCACTCAGTGTAACTCTGTGGTGAAAAATCTGCGTCCACACTACGTGTTTCTAACGTGACAGCGTGACAACGTTCGTCTATCGTCTATCGTCCATTGTCCATCGTCCATCGACTTTTTCAAAAGGAAAAGCCCTGCATCAGGGGTGCTGGTGCAGGGCTCGAGTACGGTAAGTGTGCGAGAGGTTACCCGATCACGCTGTTGTCTTTGGCGTGCGATTGGGCATACAGAAGGGCGGCACCGCAAAGCGCCAGATCCTTCAGAACCTGTCCCAGTTCCATCTGGTCACCGCCAAGAAATCCCTGGAGGTGAACCACCAGAGCCGTCAGCAACAGGAACAACGCCAGCAACACGGCGGCCAGCTTGTCGTACTTGCCGATGAGGAAGCTCACGGTAGCGGCGATCAGCGCCAGACCCGTGAAATACACCATCGGCTTGCCGCCGGGCGTCATGGCTGCCATGTCGTCGGCCGCCATGAAGTGCATGATGCCGAACACGGCAAAAGGCAGCGCAAACAGGTACTTGCCAAGGTTGAGTACTGCATTCATAGTTTGTGATTTTGAAGTTGGTTAAACAATTTCGTTTTGGCTTTCCAGGCAAGTGTACCTACATCGATTGCAGGGTGAATTTACGCCATTTGTGGAAGTTTGAAAAACAGCCGACAAAATTATCCATTGCGGAAAACGCTACTGGGGCGTTTTTGTTGGGTTGGAATGGGCCGGACGAAAAAGGGCGAAACGCGGTAGCGCTTCGCCCTTTGTATCTTTTTTCCTGAAAAAGGAAATCGTCAGGCGGCCTTGAGGTGGGCCAGCTTGCTTTTGGAAATTTTTTCCTCGGCGTACTGACGCGTGACGACGAACGAGTCGATTTTGCCTTTTTGCGAAGGCAGCTCGAACATGGCATCGGTCATGATGGCCTCGCAGATGGAGCGCAGGCCGCGGGCGCCGAGCTTGTATTCGAGCGCCTTTTCGGCGATGAAGTCGATGGCCTCGTCTTCGAAGATGAGCTGGATGCCTTCGAGGGCGAACATCTTCTGGTATTGCTTGACGAGAGCGTTCTTGGGCTCGGTCAGGATGCGCCGCAGGCTGTGCAGGTCGAGCGGGTCGAGGTAGGCCAGCACGGGCAGGCGGCCGATGAGCTCGGGGATGAGGCCGAAGCGGCGCAGGTCCTGGTGCGTGATGTACTTGAGCAGGTTTTCCTGATCGATTTCCTCCTTCTCGCCATGGGTGTTGAAGCCGATGACCTGGGTGTTGACGCGGCGGGCGATGATCTTTTCGATGCCGTCGAAGGCGCCACCACAGATGAACAGGATGTTGGAGGTGTTGACCTTGATGAGCTTCTGTTCGGGGTGCTTGCGGCCGCCATGGGGTGGCACGTTGACGTCGGTGCCTTCCAGCATTTTGAGCAGGGCCTGCTGCACGCCTTCGCCCGACACGTCGCGCGTGATGGAGGGGTTGTCGCTCTTGCGGGCGATCTTGTCGATCTCGTCGATATAGACGATGCCGCGCTCGGCGGCAGCCACGTCGTAGTCGCACACCTGCAGCAGGCGCGTCAGGATGCTCTCGACGTCTTCGCCCACGTAGCCGGCTTCGGTGAAGACGGTGGCGTCGACGATGGTGAAGGGCACGTCGAGCAGGCGGGCGATGGTCTTGGCCATGAGCGTTTTGCCCGTGCCGGTGGGGCCGACGAACAGCACGTTCGACTTCTCGAGCTCCACGCCGTCGTCGTCGATGGTCTGGCCGAGCCGCTTGTAGTGGTTGTACACGGCCACCGACAGGATCTTTTTGGCTTCGTCCTGGCCGATGACGTACTGGTCCAGATAGGTCTTGATGGCCAGCGGCGTGAAATTGTCGGGGAGCGCAAACTCCTGCTTGGCCACCCTTTTATTGCCGGGCTTGTTGCGTTTGCCGTAGAGCTCTTCTTCGACGATTTGTTGGGCTTGCTCGACGCAGACCTCGCAGATGTGGCCTTCGATGCCGGCAATGAGCAGCATCGCTTCCGACTTGTCTCTGCCGCAGAACGAGCAGCGATAGTCCGATTGTTTGGTTCGCTTCATAAAACTGTTTTTTGCAATGATCCGTCTGGCCGAAAGCCTGCAATGAAAATGCGGGACGTGTCCAAATGTTGCAAGGGGGAAGTGAATGGGGCAAATTGCCTGCCATGCGGTAAAGGCGCGCCCCTTTTCGATGAATGAAAAAAGTAGCGGGATAACCGCGCGGCATGGCCGGTTATCCCGCTCGAAGGGTGTGCGTTACTTCTTCTCGAGTTGCTCTTTGGCCTTGTTGCGGGCCAGTACTTCGTCGATGATGCCGTAGGCTTTGGCCTCTTCGGCACGCATCCAGTTGTCGCGGTCGCAGTCTTCCTCGATCTTCTCGTAGGGCTGACCCGTATGCAGCGACAGGATTTCGTAGAGCTGGCGCTGCATGTCCTTGATGAGCTTGTACGAGATCTCCATGTCGCTCACCTGGCCCTGCATGCCGCCCAGCGGCTGGTGGATCATGACGCGGCTGTGGTACAGGCCGGTGCGCTTGCCCTTGGTGCCGGCAGCGAGCAGCACGGCAGCCATGGAGGCGGCCAGGCCCGTGCAGATGGTGGCGATGTCGGGCGTGACGTACTGCATGGTGTCATAAATGCCCAGCCCCGCGATCACGCTGCCACCCGGGCTGTTGATGTACATCTGGATGTCGCGCTTGGGATCGGTCGAGTCGAGGAACAGCAGCTGCGCCTGGATGATGTTGGCCACGTGATCGTCCACGGGCGTGCCGAGGAAGATGATGCGGTCCATCATCAGGCGGGAAAACACGTCGAGCACCGTGGCGTTGAGCTGGCGCTCTTCGATGATGTAGGGCGTGACGTTCTGCACGCCCATGGCCGACCTGACGGTGTGCTCGGCGTACTTTTCGACATGCATACTGCTGAGCCCCAGGTGCTTGGTCGCGTACTTCAGGAATTCGTCTTTTCGAAACATGGGTTGGCTTTGTGTTTTTTCCAGAATAATGGGGATGTGTGGCTTGCCAGCAAACACATCTTTCAACACCTCAGCGGCGCGAGGGTTTATTCCTCTTCCCCTTCGATGTCGGCGGCCACGCGTGCGGCCTCCTTGGCGCCGGCCTCTTCAGGCGTCTCTTCTTCCTGGGGCGGAGCGATGAGCTGCTCGAACTCTTCGAGCGGCACGGTCTTTTCCACGAGCGTGAACTCTTGCTTGAGCGGCTCGAGCAGCTTGATCTCCATCACCTCGTCGGCCGTGCGTTCCACTTCTTTCTGGTCTTGCAGCAGGCGTTGGAGCATCTGGTCGATGAAGCGCGGGTCGTTGAGGCCATAGCCGCTCAGCATCTGCCGCACGCGCATGCGCATGTGGTTGATGATGTCGTCGGCGCCGACCTCGATGTCGTACTTCTTGGCCAGCTTGCTCTTGATGAGCGACCAGCGCAGGTTGCGCGCGAAATCGGCATAGCCCTCTTCGATGATCTCGTCGGTGTTCTTTTCACTCGACTCTTTGAGCCAGCGCTTGAGGAAGTCGTCGGGCAGGGGGAGCGTCTCTTCGTTGTGCAGCTCCATGAGGTAGTCGTAGATCTCGCGGTACAGCCTGGTGTCGCTGCGCCCTTCGTAGTAGGCGCGCATGTCGCCGCGGAGCTGTTCGAGTGCCTCCTCTTCGCTGTGCACCTTGTCTTCGCCGAAGACCTTGTCGAAAAATTCCTGGTCGAGGGCGGCGGGCACGCGGCGCTGCACCTTCTCGAGCTCGAGCACATAGGCAGGGCCCGGTTTTTCGGGTGCTTCCTCGCCTTCCTCCTCGGGTGCTTTCCAGCCGAGGATGCGGCTGTCGACGTCCTCTTCGCTCCAGTCTTTGGCAAACTCGTAGATGTTGTCCACCTCGAGGGTGTCGCCCGGCTTGAGGGCAGCCAGCTTCTCCTGGTAGGCAGGAGCGATGTCTTCCCAGCGGATGAGGAAATGGGGGTGGTGCGGTTCTTCCTTGTCCGTTTTCTCGGTGGCGTGGAAGAACAGCAGGTCGCCTTCCTGATAGTCACCTTCGACCTCCTCGGTGGTGGCATGAGCCTGGCGCAGCTGCTCCAGCTCCTGGCGCACCATCTCGTCGGTGATCTCGGGCATGTAGTATTCGAAGGTCTTCTCTTTGGTCAGGCCCTGCACCTCGAACTCGGGCGCCATGCCGATGTCGAACGAAAAGCGGAAGTCTTTCAGCTCGATGGGGTCGAAGTCGGGCGTTTCCTGGGCGGCGGAAGGGATGGGCTGGCCGAGAAACTCGGTCTCGGCGTTTTTCATGTACTCCTCCAGCTCTTTGGAGAGCAGGTCGTTCACCACTTCGACCAGTACGGAGCGGCCGTACATCTTTTTGAGCACGGACAGTGGCGCTTTGCCTTTGCGGAAGCCTTTCATGGCCACTTTGCCCCGAAACTCCTTGAGCTTTTTCTCGAATTCGGGCTGGTACTCTTCGCGGGGAATGTCCACATGGATGGTGGCCTGCAGGTTGGCCTGGTCTTCTTTCGTTACTTTTGGCATAGCAATGTGCTATTGATTGTGGTTGCGTGAAAATGTGATAACGGTATCATTGTGTGGCACGAGGTAGCCCATCGTGCGTGTCGATGCGTGCAAACAGTGAGGGAGACAGCGGCAAACGTGCAGATTCGCCCTCGCTGCTGGCGCGGGCCGGTGGCGCCGCGTTCGGTTGGTGCGGGTGGAGGGACTCGAACCCCCACGTCACAAGGACACCAGATCCTAAGTCTGGCGCGTCTACCAATTCCGCCACACCCGCATTTTTGCCGAAAGGCATCGAAACAGGAACGATTTTTTTGGGGCGTGATCGAAAACCGCTCCACGAGGGAAAAGTTTTCCGGTGGCCCCGCTTTCGCATTCGATGCCGAAAAGCCGGCTTCCGTGTTGTAAATGAGCGTTTGATGGCCCGATTTTTCAAGCGCCCGCAAAGATAAGACGATATTTCAAACAAAAAGACGGGCAGGAAGGCCGTGAGGGACAAGGATTTTCAAGGTGCAAAAGCCGCTTTTCGGCAAGCTCGTACGTTGAGAAAAAACCCGATGTCGCGATCCGCAACTATGCCCTTACGTGGCTGGTTATGAAATAGTCGGGTCATGTGTTTTGGCCTGTCACAATTCATTGTACGCATACTATGCCTGAAGTACTCGAGAAAATATACCAGAACGAAGAGGAACGCAAGCTGATCTTGCGCGAATACCGCAAGCTGTTGCGCACCCTGCCGCCCTCTGCCACCAAAGAGGATCGCGACAACGTGCGCAAGGCTTTCGAGCTGGCCGTGCAGGCGCACGCCCAGCAGCGGCGCAAGAGCGGCGACCCCTATATCCTGCACCCCATCGAGGTGGCGCGCATCTGCGCCGAAGAGATTGGCCTGGGCCCCACGGCCATCGTGGCGGCCTTGCTGCACGACGTGGTGGAAGACACGGACGTGACGCTGGAGGATATACGCAAGCAGTTCGGGGAGCGCATCGCCCGACTGGTCGACGGGCTCACCAAACTGGATCACTCGTACGACTCTGAAAGTCCCCAGGCCGAGAATTTCCGCAAGGTGCTCTCCTTCCTCGTGGAAGACGTGCGCGTGGTGCTCATCAAGATCGCCGACCGGCTGCACAACATGCGCACGCTGGGCGCCATGCCCCGCTACAAGCAGCTGAAGATCGCCTCCGAGACCAGCTACATCTATGCGCCGCTGGCCCATCGGCTGGGCCTGTATTCCATCAAGAGCGAGCTGGAAGACCTGTGCCTGAAGGTGACCGAGCCGGAGGTGTACCAGGATATTGCACGCAAGCTGAGTGAGACCAAAGAGGAGCGCGCGCAATACATCAAGCGCTTCATCGAACCGATCAAGCGCAAGCTCGACGAGACGGGGCTGAAGTATCGCATTCTGGGCCGGCCCAAGTCGATTTCCTCCATTTACAACAAGATACGCACCAAGCGGGTGCCCTTCGAGCAGATCTACGACCTTTTTGCCGTGCGCATCATCCTCGATGTGCCGCGCGAGCGGGAGAAGGCGGCGTGCTGGGAAGCCTACACGGTGGTGACCGACGTGTATCGCCCCTTGCCCGAAAGGCTGAAGGACTGGGTGTCGAACCCCAAGTCGAACGGCTACGAGTCGCTGCACACCACCGTCATTGGTCCCGACGGCAAGTACGTCGAGGTGCAGATCCGCACCGAGCGCATGGACGAGGTGGCCGAGAAGGGCTTTGCCGCCCACTGGAAGTACAAGGGCATCAACACCCAGACCTCGTCGCTGTTCGAGGCCTGGCTCGACGAGGTGCGCGAGCTGCTCGAGAACAAGGATGCCGACGCGCGCGAGTTCATCCACGACTTCAAGACCAACCTCTTCACGCAGGAGGTGTACGTCACCACGCCCAAGGGCGAGGTCAAGGTGCTGCCCAAGGGCGCCACGGCCCTCGACTTTGCGTTCCACATCCACACCGAGGTGGGCTACCACTGCCGGGCGGTGAAGGTGAACCAGCGCATCGTGCCCCTGGGCTACAAGCTGCAGAACGGCGATCAGGTGGAGGTATTGACCGACGCCCGCCAGAAACCAAGCCCCGACTGGCTCAAGCTGGTGGTGACCGGCAAGGCACGCGCGCGCATCCGCCGCGCCCTGAACGAAGAGCGACGCCGGCAGGGCGAGATGGGACGCGAGGCCCTGCAGCGCAAGCTGGCCAACCTCAAAGTGGACGATTTCCTGCTGGCCGTGGACACGCTGGTGCGCCACTACGGCTACGCCTCCCACGTGGACCTGTACTATGCCATCGCTACCGGACAGGTGGAAATCAGCGACCTGCTGGCCGACTTCGAAATCAAGGATCACAAGCTGGTGCCGCGGCTCCGGCCTGAAGAAGATAAGGCTGCTACTTCCGATGGGCAACAACAGGCGCGGCCGCTGCCCGAGCGCAAGGCCTCGCGCGCAGGGCTGCTCATCGATGGCGAGCCGGCAGAGCACTACAACTACACCTTCGCTGCCTGCTGCAACCCCGTGCAGGGCGACGACATCTTCGCCTTCATCTCCCGAAATGGCGGGCTGAAAATCCACCGGGCCAACTGCCCCAATGCCACCCATCTGATGGCCAACTACGACTACCGGATCCGGAAGGCCGAATGGGTGACCACCTCGAACACCGAGTTCGTCGCCGAGCTGAAGATCACGGGCATCGACGACGGGCCGGGCGTGATCGAACGCCTGTCGCACGAGCTGTCGAGCAAGCTGCGCGTGAACATCCGCTCTTTCTCCATCGAAGGGCGCGAAGGCTATTTCGAGGGCACCATCAAGCTGCTGGTGTCCAACGTCAACCAGCTCAACCTGGCCATCCGCACGCTCCAACATCTCGACAACGTCTCTTCCGTGGTGCGCGTGCGGTAGGGCGCCCTGGTGAGGGACCGACAAAGACCGGCCGAGGGGGCAAAGCAACTTTCAACCAATCGGCCTAAATTTGTATTGTATTCGAGG
>CAYNYN010000048.1:0-4420 GCA_964401445.1 uncultured Saprospiraceae bacterium
ACACGTGACGAATCTTGCAACCCGAAACTTGCACGCCATGCGGATGGCCCAAAAACCGATTACACCGCACACCGAATCGATTTTCCTTCGGATAAGGCTGTGAACGCAAGCCCGGCTGACGCACCGCGTCGTCAGAGGGGCGGTGGTTGCTCGTTTGTGTGACAAGATGGCGAAATGCCCCAGTGATTGCAGCGCCAATGGACCTGCAAAACCGATTACACACTGACAAACACAATCCTATGAACAGCACGATTACCCGCCTTTCCGGAAGGTGCGGCGCCCGCCTTTGGCTTTCTGTCTCACTGCTGATCGCGACGCTGGTGCCGGCCGGACGACTCGCTGCCCAGTGCACCATGATCTGCAACAACCTCGTCTCCGTCAGCCTCGACGCCACCTGTCAGGCCGAGGTGCTGTACGACATGGTGCTCGAAGACCCCAACAACCCGCTCATCTGCACGCCGAACGGACCGACCAACTACCTCATCGAGGTGTTCGACCAGACGGGCAACCTGATTCCCACCAGCCCCGTCGTGACGGCCAGCGAGCTGGGGCAGACGCTTACCGTCAAGGCCACCCATATCCCCACCGGCAACTTCTGCAACACCACCCTCATCGTCGAAGACAACCTGGGGCCGCAGCTCACCTGTCCGCCCGATGTGACCATCCAGTGCACCCAGTCGAACGATCCTGCCCTTACGGGCACGCCCACGGTGGACGACTGCGTCGGCTTCACGCTGTCCCATTCCGACCTGTACCAGAACAACGGCTGCGTCGATCCGATGGGGCAGACGGCGCGCACCTGGTCGGCCGTGGACGACTACGGCAACAGCTCGAGCTGTGTGCAAACGATCTACGTGGCGCTTCCGCAAACGGCCCAGATCGTCTTTCCGCCCGACTACAACGATCAGGATCAGCCCGCACTCGACTGCGCCAACCCGCAAACCGATACGGCCTTTACCGGTCAGCCCACCATTGGTGGCGTGCCCGTCACCACGGGCGGGCAGTGTCAGATGTCGGTGTCCTTTGCCGACCAGGTGACGCAGGGCTGCGGCAACACCTTCACCATCCAGCGCACCTGGACGGTGGTCAACTGGTGCAGCGGGCAAATCCTCAACCATACCCAGATCATCGCCGTGAAAGACAAGGAAGCGCCGGCCATCGCCTGTCCGGCCCAGCTCACCGTAGGCGCCAACTACCCGACGGTGTGTATGGCCGATGCCGTGCTCGCTCCTTCGCCCATCACCGACAATTGCTCCACCACCTTCGATGTGTCCATTTTTGGCCCGACCGGCGTGATCAACAGCAATGGCGGCACCCTGACGGGCCTGCCGCTCGGCACGCACACTATCACGTGGCAGGCCGTGGACCCCTGTGGCAACGTGGGCACCTGCACCACCCAGCTTGAGGTGATCGACGACATGGCGCCGACGACCGTATGCGACGAGATCACGACCGTTTCGCTCAATAGCAACGGCACGGCCGTGGTGCAGGCCGCTACCTTCGACGACGGCAGCCACGACAACTGTTGCCTCACCGGCTTCGAGGCGCGCCGCATGACCGACGCCTGCGGTACGGGCACTGACTTCGGCCCCACCGTCACCTTCTGCTGTGCCGACGTGGGCGACACCGTCCAGGTGGAGATGCGCGCGCTCGATTGCAATGGCAATGCAGGCAGCTGTATGGTGCAGGTCATCGTGACGGACGAGACGCCGCCAGCCATCGGCTGCCCGGCCGACCTGACCATCACCTGCACCGATGATGCCGGCGACACCAACCTGACCGGCCTGCCCAACGCGTTCGACAACTGCGGGGCCGACACAATCTTTTTTGCCGACCAGGCCAACCTCAACAGCTGTGGCACGGGCACTATCACGCGCACATGGACCGTCGTGGACGCAGGCGGATTGACGGCTTCGTGCACGCAGACGATCCACGTGATCGACGACACGCCCGTCACCGTCACCTTCCCGCCCGACTATACGCTGACCACCTGCATCGACAGCACCTACCTGCATCCCGACAGCCTGCCGGCGCCCTACGACGGGCCCACCTTCACGGGCAAGGACTGCGAGCTGCTGGCCGTAAGCCATACCGATACCTACTTCCCCGTGGCCGACAATGCCTGTTTCAAGATCGTGCGCACGTGGGAGGTCATCGACTGGTGCGTCTGGGATCCGGCCGATCCCACCGGGCCGGGCTACTATTCGGCCCAGCAGGTGCTGAAAGTGATCGACACCGACCCGCCCGTCATCACCTGCCCGCCCGACCTGTCGGTGGCCATTACCGACTCGGTCTGTGCGGCAACCGTCACCCTGCCCGCGCTGACCGACATCACCGATTGCAGCCCCGAGACGACCGTGGCGGTGACCAGCGACTTCGGCGACGGCCTCGGGCCCTTCGACGGCGTAGCGCCCGGCACCTACCAGGCCGTGTACACCGTGAGCGATGGCTGCGGCAACAGCAGCACCTGCGCCATCGGCATCACCGTCAGCGATGCCAAGCCGCCTGCCATGTACTGCATCAACGGCCTGGTGGTGGAGCTGATGCCGGTGGATACCAACGGCGACGGCTTTTTCGACACGGGCATGATAGAAATCTGGGCGTCGGACTTCGACGCGGGCAGCTATGACAACTGCTCTGCCGACGTGGCCATCTCCTTCTCGCCCGACACGAGCTTCACCAGCATGACGCTGGGCTGCGACAGCCTGGGCCAGATACTGCTCGAGATCTGGGGCACCGATGCGAGCGGCAACCAGGACTTTTGCCAGACCTACGTCATCGTGCAGGACAACAACGGCGCCTGCGTGCCCACGCCGCCCTCCATCGCCGGCGCCATCCACGACGAGATGGGTGCGCCTGTGGCCGACGTGGCCGTAGGCATCAACGGGGGCATGGTGGCTTTCGACACCACCGGCGCCGACGGCACCTACCTCTTCCCCGCGGTGCCGCCTGCCAGCGACTATACCGTGACGCCCTACAAGAACCACGACATCCACAACGGCGTCAGCACGCTCGACGCCCTGCTCATCCGCAAGCACCTGCTGGGCATCGAGCCGCTGGGCAGCCCCCTGAAGATGATCGCCGCCGACGTGAACAACAGCAAGAGCCTCAGCATCAGCGACATGATCGCCATACGGCGCGTGGTGCTCTGGGAGGCCGACACCTTCCCCTACAACACGGCCTGGCGCTTCGTGGATGCCGGCTATCAGTTCCAGCATCCGCAGAACCCCTTGTGGGAAAACTGGCCCGAAGTGTACAACATCAACAACCTGCTGGCACCCATGATGGACGTGGACTTCACGGCCATCAAGGTGGGCGACGTGAACAACACGGCCGCGCCCAACCCGCTCGTGGCCAGCGAAGACCGCACCGAAGGCCTGATGCCGGTGCGCCTCGTGCCCGTGGTGGAAGGGGGCAGGGTAGTGGTGCGCGTGTTTGCGGAAGCGAAGGCACCCCTGCAGGCACTGCAGCTCACGCTCGACCTGGGGGCCGCCGCTGCGCGCCTGGCAGCCGTACGGCCGGGCCTGCTCGCCGACCTCGACGAGTCGCACTTCGGCTGGCGCCACCTCGGCGAGGGCCTGCTGACGATGAGCTATGAGACGGTGGAACAAATCGTGCCTGACGGGCAGCCCCTGTTCGAGCTCGTGTTCGAGGGCGAAGCACCCGTCTCGGCTGCCGTCACCTCGGCGCTGACGCCCGCCCTGGCCTGGACGGCCGACGGCACCGGCTGGCAGCTCGTGCAGGAAAATGCGGCCAGCCAGGACGTGACCGTGGCGGCATGGCCCAACCCCGCACGCGACGAGCTGCACGTCGATGCCTCGCTGCCCGAAGGCGGAGCGGTGCAGTTGCGCCTGACCGACCTGCACGGGCAGGTGCTGTGGCAGCGCCAGCTCGAGGCCGTGGCCGGCCACAACCGCTGGCCGATCGAAGTGCGGGCCTTGCCCGCCGGCGTGTACTTGCTCAGGGTGTCGCTGCCTTCCAGCCTTTCGGCAAATGGGGCCGCGCGCACGTTGAAGGTCGTGGTGGAATAGGATACGTGCGGGGAAGGGGATCCTGAAAAGGTGTGCTTTTCGTGGAACTTCCTCCCTCTGTTTTTCGTATAGTCAACTGATTATCTGGCCCTGTTGGCCCTTCGAAACCAAAAACCGATGCTCGAAGAGCACGAAGAGAGCGGCTCGCCTGCGGGTCGCTTTTCTTTTGGGGGATCGTGACGACGTATGCCCCATACAAAGTGTTTTGGGAAAGACCGACATCGAGGACCGAGTGGGTTGGTCCCGGCCTGTTGCGCGAGGAAAAAGAAGAACCGATTTTTGCCGGCTTGACCGATTCGGCCGATTCCACCAAAACTCCGTGGCCCTCTGTGTGTACTCCGTGCCACTCTGTGGTAGAAAAAGCTGCGGTTGGTAGCTCGCTTGGCTCG
>CAYNYN010000048.1:4520-15853 GCA_964401445.1 uncultured Saprospiraceae bacterium
CCCAGCCTATGGCCGCCAAACTTTCCCATGACGAACGCATCGCACGCATGACCTTTGCATCGGTCTATCCGCACTACGTGGCCAAGGTCGAGAAGAAGGGGCGCACGCGCGAGGAGCTGCACGAGGTGATCCGCTGGCTCACCGGATACGACGAACAGCAGCTGCAGGAGCTCATCGACAAGCAGGTGACCTTCGAGGAGTTTTTCGCCGGGGCCAACCTCAACCCCAATGCCCGGCTCATCACGGGCGTGGTCTGCGGCTATCGCGTCGAGGACATCGAAAATCCGCTCACCCAAAAGGTGCGCTACCTCGACAAGCTGGTGGACGAGCTGGCCCGAGGAAAGAAAATGGAAAGTATCCTGCGCAAGGGGTGAGGCGGGCGTGCCCGTCCGTGCCGGTGTGCTATTTTTGGCGAAAGCCAAAAAAATCCTTGAAGCCATGAGAACGATCTGCCTCTTCCTTTGCACGAGCCTTGCCGTGGTGGCGCAGGCCCAGGGTTTCTACGACACCGACCAGATACAGACCATCGAGATCTGGTTTGCCCAGGACGACTGGGACGCCATCCTCGACGACTACTATTCCGCCGGCAATGGCGAGCGCCTGCTGGCCCAGGTGGTCATCAACGGCGAGGTGTTCGACAGCGTGGGCGTGCGCTACAAGGGCAAGAGCAGCTACCAGCCCGGTCAGGCTAAAAACCCCTTCAACATCAAGCTCGACTACGTGCGCAACCAGGACTACGAGGGCGTGGAGACCATCAAGCTGTCGAACGGCGCCAAGGACCCCTCGTGGGTTCGGGAAGTGCTGGGCTACGAGATCGCGCGCAGGTACATGGTGGCGCCGCGGGCCAACTACGCGCGCGTGTTCGTCAACGGCCAGTACCACGGGCTGTACGCCAACGTGGAGGCCGTGGACAAGGCGTTCGTGGCGCGCCACTTCTTTTCCGACAAGGACAACACCTTCTTCGAGTGCACGCCACCGGGCACGCCGGGGCCGCCGCCCTTCGGCTGTGCGCAGGGCGAGGGGGCCGGACTGCAGTACCTGGGCCCGGGTGTGGCCTGCTATGCCGACTACTACGAGCTGATCAGCGATGCCGGCTGGAACGACCTGCTGGCACTCATCACCACCCTGCACGAGTCGCCCGAGGCGCTGGAGAGCGTGCTCGACCTGGACCGCGTGCTGTGGATGCTGGCCTTTCACAACGTGGTCGTCAATCTGGACAGCTACATCGGCCTGCTGCGGCAGAACTACTACCTCTTCCGCGACGACCACGGCCGCTTCAACCCCGTGCCGTGGGACCTCAACGAGACCTTTGGCCGCTTTCCGCAAATCGAGCCCGGTCCGCCGCCGCCCTTTCAGGCCTTCGTCGAGCTGGATCCGTTCCTGCGCGAGGGCGAAGCGGGCTGGCCCCTGCTGCAGGCCATCTACGACCATCCCACCTGGCGGCGCATGTACGTGGCCCACATGCGCACCATCCTTTCGGAAAATTTCAGCAATGGCTGGTACCTCACGCGGGCTGCCGCCCTGCAGGACCTGATCGGCGATGCCGTGGCCGCCGACGCCAACGCCTTTTTCACGCTGGCGCAAATGCAGCAAAACCTGCAGCAGACGGTGGTGTGGGGTGGCCCTGACGGGCGCGCGCCGGGGCTGGCCGAGCTGATGGAGCCCCGCACCGACTGGCTGTGGGCACAGCCCGAACTGGCAGCCACGCCCCCGCAGTTTGGCGCGTGGAGCGCCACCCCTGCCGAACCCCAGGCCTATTCCGCGCTCACGCTCACCGTCGAGGTGACGGGCGCCCAGGCCGTCTGGCTGGGCTGGCGCCACCAGCCCGACGAGCCCTTCGCGCGCGTGCCCATGTACGACGACGGCCAGCACGGCGACGGCGCCGCGGGCGATGGCGTGTGGGGTGCCACGATCGACGTACAGGTGGGCCAGGTGCAGTGGTATTTTTACGCCGAGAACGAGGAGGCCGGCGCCTTTTTGCCCGAAAGGGCGGAGCACGAGTGGCTGTCGCTGGGCCTCACGGGCGAGGTGGTGGTCAACGAGCTGATGGCTTCCAACCGCACGGCCGTGGCCGATGCCGGGGGCGAATACGACGACTGGATCGAGCTGCACAACCGCACAGCCGCTGTGGCGGATCTGTCGGGCTGGTACCTCACCGACGACCGCAGCGAGCCGTTCAAATGGATGTTTCCGCAGGGCAGCTTCATCGAGGCGGGCGGCTACCTCATCGTCTGGGCCGACGACGACGAGGGGCAGCCCGGCCTGCATGCCTCCTTCAAGCTCGATGCCGACGGCGAGGAGCTGTGGCTGGTGGATCCGGCCGGTCACGTGCGCGACGGCGTGGTGTTCGGGCCGCAGCCGCCCGACCTGACGTGGGGGCGCTATCCCAATGGCACCGGTGCTTTCGCAAAACTCGACCCTACCTTTGCCGCTTCCAACAGTGCGCCGGTGGGCGTGCGGGAGGTATCTTCGCGGCTCCAGCTTCGGGCGTGGCCCAACCCCTTCGCCGACGTGCTTCGCGTCTCGGGCCCCGCGAAGGAGGTGGACTGGCGCCTGCTCGACCTGATGGGGCGCGTGGTGGCTCAGGGCCGCGACGTGCTGCCGGCCACGCTCCGGTTGCCGCCCTTGCCGCAGGGTATGTACCTCTTGCAGGCCGAGGGCTTCCGGCCGGTGCGGCTGGTGAAGGCCGGGCTTTAGTCCGTGGCAAGGTTTTTTGTGGAAACGAAAAAACTGATACCGAGTTCCCTGAAAAATGGTTGAGGGTTGAGGGTTTGAGTTTAAAGTTTAAGGTTTAAAGTTTACTGTTTAATACTGATTGTCATAGATTTGCATGTTTGGTGGTGCGTCCATCGTCTATCGTCCATCGTCCATTGACTTTTCAACCTCAGCTGGCGGAAGCTGGTGAGGAAGTGAGCAATGAGACAAACCGCTCAGCGCTACACCCTCAAGCGGTTTTGGCAGAAAATTCCCGTTTATGATCGCCTACATCAAGGGGCACATCACGTTCAAGAGTCCGACGCGCATCATCGTCGAGACGGGTGGGGTAGGGTATGAACTCATGGTGAGCCTGCACACCTATGCCCAGGTGGAAAAGCTGGAGACGGTAAAGATCCTGGTGCACGAGGTGATCCGCGAGGACAGCCACACGCTCTACGGCTTTGCCACCGACGAGGAGCGCCGCCTGTTTGCCATGCTCATCGGCGTGTCGGGGGTGGGGCCGGCCACGGCCCAGTTGCTGCTGTCGTCCATGACGCCCGACGAGGTGCGGGCTGCCATCCTGGGCGAGCACGAGCAGGCCTTCAGCAAGGTGAAGGGCATTGGGCCCAAGACGGCGCGCCGCCTCATCCTCGAGCTCAAGGACAAGGTGGCCAAGGAGGGCGGGCCGGCGGCGGTGCTGCCCGCCACTACCGCCATGGCCGACCACACCTTGCGCCAGGAAGCGCTGGCCGCCCTGCTCGCCCTGCAGATCCCGCGCACCCAGGCCCAGAAAGCGCTCAACAAGGCCCTCAAGGAAAAACCGGACGTGGACAGCGTGGAAGCACTCATCAAGCTTGCATTGAGGCAGTTGGGGTGATTTTGAGAAGGAGAGACGGAGTGACGGAGAGTGAAGAGAGAGGAGGGAGGAGTGAAGAGCGAGGAGTGAAGAAATCGTTGCGTATCCCCGGCGAGTCGCGCAGCAAGCGCAGTCTCGATCATCGAGCTACCATTTCCATTCAGGCCGGACTTTTGCTTTGTTAAATTCGCGCCTGTTTGCAGCCCATGCAGGGCACGAACGTTTGAGGACATCATCCATTGAAGCGTGGCAGGTGCATGGCCAGATGCCGGCAGGGCAGGGGGTCATGCGTTTTTTCCCGAAAGGGAAACGATCACAAATTGTAATCCCGAAAGCCCGGTGCGGGCTCGCAACAAGCGACAGGAACTTATGAGGCGTATACCATTACTTGCAGGCAGTCTCTTTTGCGTGGTGCTGATGGTCAACTGGCTGGCGCCGCTGCTGGCCGGCTCGAAGGAGGGATTGCCCGTGTGGCGGCCCGTGCAGGACCCGCTGGCGTCGCCTGCCGACACCATCCCCGACCAGACGCCGCAGCAACCGATCGAGCTGCCCGACCCGTCCATCGTGAAGAAAGAGGTGGAATACGATCCCGAGACGGGGCAGTACATCTTCACCGAAAAGATCGGCGACGACTATTTCCGGCCGCCCACCTTCATGGACTTCAACGAGTACATGGAGTACCGGGCGCGGCAGCAGGAGCAGCAGGTGTGGCGCGAGCTGGCCGGCCTGAGCGCCGGCACCCGCAGCCGGTCGGGGCGGCCCGACCCCATCGCCAAGGTGGACATCGAGAACAACCTCGTCGATCGGCTCTTCGGCGGTACCACCGTCGACATCCGGCCCCAGGGCAACATCGACCTGACCTTCGGCGTGGACTACCAGAACGTGCAGAACCCCGTGTGGACGCTGCGCCAGCAGCGCCAGGGCGGCTTCGACTTCGACATGGCCATCCAGATGAACGTGCAGGGCCAGATCGGCGAGAAGCTGAAGCTGAGCACCAACTACAACACGCAGGCCACCTTCGACTTCGACAACCAGATGAAGCTGGACTACAGCTCGGATGCGTTCAGCGAAGACGACATCATCAAGAAGATCGAGGCCGGCAACGTGAGCCTGCCGCTGCGCGGCCAGCTCATCCAGGGCAGCCAGAGCCTCTTCGGCCTGAAGACGGAGCTGCAGTTCGGTCGCCTGCGCCTGACGGCCGTGGCCTCGCAGCAGAAGTCGGAGCGCGAGGAGATCACCATCCAGGGGGGCAGCCAGTTTCAGGAGTTCGAGGTGCGCGCCGACCAGTACGACGAGAACCGCCATTTCTTCCTGACCCATTACAACCGCGAGCACTTCGAGGAGGCGCTCGAGTCGCTGCCCCAGGTCAAGACCCTGTTCCGCATCGAGAACATCCAGGTGTGGGTGACCAACGACCGCAACGAAACCACGGACATCCGCGACATCGTGGCCATCGCCGACCTGGGTGAGCCCGAGCGCATGACCAACACCAACCCCGCCTACCAGGCGCCGCCCGTGCCGCGCTTCCGCGACCTCGAGGGCAACGCGCTGCCCGACAACTTCGCCAACGACATCTATGCCGACCTGCTGGCCAACCCCCGCAACAAGTACATCGACCGGGCCACCAACGTGCTGCAGTCGGCACCCTTCAACTTCCAGCAGGGCCGCGACTTCGAGAAGGTGAGTGCCCGCAAGCTGTCGCCTACCGAGTACACCTACCATCCCGAGCTGGGCTTCATCTCGCTCAACATCAACCTGCAGCCCGACCAGGTGCTGGCCGTGGCCTTCCAGTACTCGTACAAGGACTCGGTCTATCAGGTGGGCCAGTTTGCCGAGGACGTGCCTGCCACCTCCGACTCGATCAACCAGAACGTGCTGTTCGTCAAGATGCTGAAGAGCTCGACGCAGCGCGTGGACCTGCCCACCTGGGACCTGATGATGAAAAACGTGTACAGCATCGGCGCCTTCCAGGTGAGCCCCGAAGACTTCCGCCTCGACATCTACTACGAGGATCCGGGCGGCGGCCAGAAGCGCTTCCTGCCAGAGACCAACCTGGCGGGCATCCCGCTGCTGCAGGTGTTCAACCTCGACCAGCTCAACACGCTCAACGACCCGCAGCCCGACGGCGTGTTCGACTTCGTGCCGGGCCTGACCATCAACCCCAGCAATGGCCGCATCATGTTCCCCGTGCTGGAGCCGTTCGGCGATGCGCTGGCGCGCAAAATCACGGATCCCGTGCTGCGCCGAAAATACGTGTACGATACGCTCTACTCGGCTCCGCTCGTCGTCGCGCAGGAGTTTGCCGAGTTCAACCGCTTCACGATCAAGGGTAGCTACAAGTCGAGCGTGTCGCGCGAGATCTCGCTGGGTGCCTTCAACATCCCGCAGGGGTCGGTGCGCGTGACCGCCGGCGGTCAGGTGCTGCGCGAAAACATCGACTACGAGGTGGACTACAACCTGGGTCGGGTGCGCATCCTCAACGATGCCTACCTCAACTCGGGCCAGCCCATCCGCGTGTCGTTCGAAGACAACACGCTCTTCGGCTTCCAGACCAAGACGATGCTGGGCTTGCGCGCCGACTACCAGCTCAACAAACACCTGACGCTGGGCGGCACCTACCTGCATCTGTTCGAGCGCCCCTACACGCAAAAGGTCAACGTGGGTGACGACCCCATCAACAACCGCATCTTCGGCTTCGACGTCAACTACAGCGACGAGGCGCCCTGGCTGACGCGCGCCATCGACGCCCTGCCGCTCATCCAGACCAAGGAGCCCTCGCAGGTCACCTTTTTTGCGGAAGCGGCCTTCCTGAAGCCGGGCTATGCCCGGGCCATCCAGGAGGGCGAGAAGGGCGATCGCCAGAGCGTGGTCTACATCGACGACTTCGAGGGCGCCATCAGCTCGTTCGACCTGCGCACGCCCACCAACGCCTGGCAGCTGGCCAGCGTGCCGCAAAACGACGCCCAGAACAACAACCCGCTCTTCCCCGAGGCCAATGCCGTGGACACCACGCTGGCCGGCGTCAACCGCGCCCTGCTCAACTGGTACCGCATCGATCCGAGCATCGCGCGCGGCGTGACCGACAACCCCTACGAGGTGCTGGTGCCCCAGACCGAAGTGTTCCCCAACTTCACGCCCACCGATCTGCTGTCGGCCACGCTCTACACCTTCGACATGAGCTTCTACCCTGACGAGCGCGGACCCTACAACTTCGACCTGCCTGCTTCCATGGGCGGCACCCCCTACTCGGCGGGCCTGCGCCCCGACGGCAAGCTGGCGGCGCCCGAGACGCGTTGGGGCGGCGTGATGCGCGCGCTGACGACCAACGACTTCCAGCGTGCCAACATCGAGTTTCTCGAGTTCTGGGTGCTCAGCCCCTTCCTCAACGAGGACGGCAGCGGTGCCGGCGCGCCCAATGCCGAAGACCGACAGGGCACCCTCTACATCGAGCTGGGCAACATCTCGGAAGACATCCTGCGCGACTCGCGCAAGTTTTTCGAAAACGGCCTGCCCGGACCCAACAACAGCGGCCGCAAGACGGCGCGCACGGCCTGGGGCCGCGTGCCGCTCACCCAGCAGATCACCAACGCCTTCGACAACGATCCCGAGACGCGCCGCGCACAGGACGTCGGCCTCGACGGCCTGGCCGATGCCGACGAGCAGGACCACTTCCAGTGGTACATCGATGCGCTGCAGGCCGGCGGCGTGCTGGCACAGGTAGTGGACTCCATCCGGCAGGACCCCTCGAACGACGACTTCAAGTACTTCCGCGATGCCGACTACGACAACGCCGGCGCCACGGTGCGCGAGCGCTACAAGCGCTTCAACGGCCTGGAAGGCAACTCGCAGCCGCCCACCACGGGGCAGTTCATCTCGTCATCGACCAACTACCCCGACAACGAAGACCTCAACCGCGACAACAGCCTCAACGAGTCGGAATCGTACTTCCAGTATCGCATCCCCATCGAGTGGGATGGCGACCGCGGCATCAAGATGGAGGGCAACCCCTTCGTGACCGAAAAGGTGGAGAGCCCCGACGGCAAGCGCGTGTGGTACCGCTTCAAGGTGCCGCTCGACCTGCCCGACGACCATCCCTTCTTCAAGCGGGTGGGGGGCATCCAGGACTTCCGCTCCATCCGCTTCATGCGCATGTATCTGCGCGACTTCAAGGCGCCCGTCACCTTCCGCTTTGCGCGCCTCGAGCTGGTGCGCAACCAGTGGCGCCGCTACCGCCAGCCGCTGGCCGAGACGGGCATCAGCGGGCCGCATGAAGAGAACGCCTCCACCCTGTTCGACGTCAACGCCCTCAACATCGAGGAGAACAGCCAGCGCGAGCCCTTCGGCTACACCCTGCCGCCGGGCATCAGCCGCGAGCAGGCCATCGGCCTGCAGCTCAACGCCCTGCAGAACGAGCAGTCGATGGCCATGACCGTCTGCGGCCTCGAGGATGGCGACGCGCGCGCCATCTACAAGATCATCAACCTCGACATGCGCCTCTACGAGCGCCTGCGCATGTTCGTGCACGGCGAGGCGCGGCCCGAAGATCCCGACCTGAAGGATGGTGAGCTGACGGTGTTCGTCCGTCTGGGTTCCGACTTCACGAAAAACTACTACGAGTACGAGCTACCGCTGAAGCTGTCGCGCGACTCGTTCCTGGCCTACAGCGATCCCAACTACCCGCGGGCCGTCTGGCCGCTCGAGAACGAGTTCGATTTTCCGCTGCAGATTTTGAAAAACCTCAAGCTGCAGCGCAATGCCGAGGGCTATCCCCTCAGCAAGGTCTATCCGCTCGAGGGGGCGCCCGACCCCGAGCACCCCGAGGCGCGCATCCGCATCAAGGGCAACCCCAACCTCGGCCTGGTGAAGGGCGTCATGATCGGCATCCGCAACCCCAAGGACGACGGCAAGGACCACTGCGTGGAGGTATGGGTCAACGAGCTGCGGCTGGCCGGCCTCGAAGAGCGGGGCGGCATGGCGGCGCTGGCCCGCCTCGACATGCAGATGGCCGACCTGGGCAACCTCACCGTGGCCGGCAACATGAGCACCATCGGCTATGGCGCCCTCGACCAGCAGCTCTACGAGCGCAGCCGCGAGGACGTGGTCGAGTACAGCATCGCCGCCGACCTGCAGCTGGGCAAGTTCCTGCCCAAGGAGTGGGGCGTGCAGGTGCCCTTCCTGGCGCAGGTGTCGCAGAGCATCCGCACGCCGCAGTACGACCCCTACGACCTCGACGTGGAGGTCTCGGAAAAGATTGCCGGCAAGGCCGGGGCCGAGCGCGACAGCATCCTCGACCTGTCGCGCGAGGTGACCTCGCTGCGCAGCATCAACTTCACCAACGTGCGCAAGGAGCGCACCAACACCGATCGCGCTCCCATGCCGTGGGACATCAGCAACTTCGGCCTGACCTACGTGTGGGAGGAGGGCGAGCGGCGCGATCCGTTCATCGAGTACGACCGACTGCGACGCCAGCGCGGCGTGGTGACCTATAGCTACAGCCGCAAGGGCGGCTTCATCGAGCCGCTCAAGAAGCTGTCGGACAGCGAGTGGCTGGGCCTCATCACCAACTTCAACTTCAACCCGCTGCCCAACTCCTTCGGCTTCCAGACCGAGCTCAACCGCCAGTTCCAGGAGACGAAATACCGCTTCGCCGGCACCAATCCGTTTTTCAACACTTTCTTCATCAAGCGCTTCACCTGGGACCGCAGCTACAGCCTCAACTGGGATCTGTCGAAAAACATCAAGCTGCGCTTCAACGCCGACAACCGCTCGGTGGTGGACGAGCTGCCCGAGTTCGACCCCGAGACGATGCTGCCCACCCCCGAGGCCGTCAAGCGCGAATACCTGCTCGAAAACCTGCGCAACCTCGGCCGGCCCAAGCAGTATCGCCACACGCTGACGCTCAACTACACGGCGCCGCTCAAGCAGTTCCCTCTGCTGGAATGGGTGAACGCCACGGCCAGCTACACGGCCAACTACCAGTGGGACGCCGCCAGCGAGACGGAAGGGGCCCGCGCCCTCGGCAACGTGATCCAGAACCGACAGAAGCGCCAGGCCAACGTCGACCTCGACTTCGAGAAGCTGTACAACAAGTCGAAGTATCTCAAGGAGATCAACGCGCGGCCGCGCCGGGGCCGTGGGGGGCGCCCGGGTGCCGGCCCGTCGCGCCGCCCCTCGGGCCGCGATGGTGCCGACGGCCGCCGTACCGACGAGGCCGAGAGCGGCCAGCAGCGCGAGCGCAAGAAACAGAGCGGTCCCGGCAAGATGGAGCGCGCCCTCATCCGGCCGCTGCTCTTTTTGCGCAAAGCGCGCATCTCGTGGTCGGAAGACTTCGCCACCGTCGTGCCCGGCTACATGCCCACGGCCAGCTTCTTCGGCATGAACCAGTTCAGCTCGCCGGGCTGGGACTTCATCTTTGGCCTGCAGCCCAACATCAGCCAGGAAAGCTATTACGGCCCCAACGACTGGCTGTACAACAACTGGACGTGGATGAGCGGCGACCAGCTCCTCAACCAGCAGGTCATTCAGAACTACGGCAACGAGGCTTCCGCCAAAATCACGCTCGAACCCATTCCCGACTTCCGCATCGACATCGACGCCACGCGCAGCTACTCGAAGAACCACACCGAGTTCTTCCGGCGCGACACCATCTTCCAGTCGCCCGACCAGCGCTACCAGCAGGAATGGCGCCACCTCATCCCGCGCGACATCGGCTCCTACTCGCTCACCTGGTCGGGGCTGCCCACCCTCTTCGACGACGACATCATCGGGCTGTTCGAGCGCTTCGAAGACAACCGCGTCATCATCTCGCAGCGGCTGGGCACGGGCCAGCACCTCGACTCGCTGCAGCGCCTCGAAGGCTACACCAACGGCTTCGGCCGCTACCAGCAGAGCGTGCTGCTGCCCGCCTTCATCGCCGCCTACACCGGCTTCGACCCGCAGACCATGGAGCTGGAGTCCGACTACACGCGCGTGCTGTTCCGCGAGCTGCCACGCCTCAACTGGCGCGTCACCTACAACGGCCTGGCCAAGCTGCCCGGCCTGCGCGACATCTTCCAGTCGGTCACCATCAATCACGGCTACACCTCGCGCCTCAACATCAACACCTTCGAGTCGGACCTGAACTACGACTTCAACAATCCCTTCAAGCGCAACCCCGTCACGCAGGACTTCTACGCGCGCTTCGAGGTGCCCAACGTCATCATCGACGAGCGCTTCTCGCCACTCATCGGCGTGGACATCCGCACGCGCGAGGGCATGTCGTTCAACCTCGACTTCAAGCGGGCCCGCACGCTGCAGATGAGCTTCGTCGACTACAGCCTCAACGAGACGCGCTCGAAGGAGTACGTCGTGGGCTTTGGCTACCGCATGAAAGACGTGGATCTGCCTTTCGGCAAAAAGAAGAAGAAGCGGCCGTCCACCAACCAGGACAACCCCATCTTTGGCAACAACAATGCACGCCGCGGGGCAGGCAACGCCAAGGACCTCGACATCAGCTTCGACTTCTCACTGCGCGACGACGTGACCATCCGCCACCAGCTCGATCAGGACATCCGCGAGCCGACGCGCGGCACCAACGCCCTGACCATCTCGCCGGCGGCAGAGTACCGGCTCAGCAGCCAGCTCTCGCTGCGCTTCTTCGTCGACTACCGGCGCACGGTGCCCAAGACGTCGCAGGGCTATCCCACGACCAACGTCAATGCCGGCGTCACGGTGCGCTTTACGTTGCAGTGATGAGCATGCGGTTCGTAGGACGAGATTTATCTCGTCCTTTTTTTACTGC
>CAYNYN010000049.1:0-15830 GCA_964401445.1 uncultured Saprospiraceae bacterium
TGCAGGCAGGTGTCATAGCCCTTTCGGGCAAACCAGGCGCGCGTCTGCTCGGCCGACATGCGGGAGGTGACCAGCACGAAGTCGCCGCCCCAGGCGCCCAGCGACTTGACGATGCCGGCCTCGTAGTCGGGAAAGCGGCGCTGCCGGACGGGCTCGAGGCTGAGCGTGTGGGCCACGATCTCTTCGTGGCGGCGCATCAGCTCTTCGAATGCTTCGAGCGTGGGGGCGGTCACGGTCTGCTCCGTGATGCGCGAGATGGACTGGATGAGCGGACGCAGCGAAATGCGCTCCGATATGGCCTTGAAGGCGCGGATGCCTTCGCGGCTGTCCTGCTTGTTTTCGAGCCAGACGAACCACAGGTGCCTGGCCCAGGGTGGGTCGAAGGGTACGCGTTGCCAGTGGGGCTGCCAGCCGCCCTGGCCCGTGGGCGTGCGCCAGAAGACGAAGGGCCCGTCGAGGGTGGCGGCGGCGATGTCGTAGCCCGAGCCGCCGAAGCTGGCCTCGAGCAGGGCGAAGGGATCGACGCCGGCCCAGCGCGCGATGTTGGACAGCAGCGTGGAGCTCGAGCCCAGTCCCCACTGCCGCGGAAACTCGAGGCGGGTGGTGGCCAGCGTGCCGCGCAGCTTTTCGCGAAAAGCGGGCTGAAGCCGGACGGCTGCCTCGAGGATCGTTTGCAGGCGCCAGGCCATGGGGTCGTCGGTGGCGTGGCGGGGTTCGAGGGTGTGGAGATCGTAGGTGGCGGCAAACCATTCGCGGCCTTGCTCGTCGAGGGCGCGCCAGTGCAGCTGCTCGTCGGCAGCGGGCGTCAGGGTCAGCCACTGCCCGAAGCGCACGGGCAGGGCCAGGGCGCGGGCCCCTTCGATGACGAAGTATTCACCTGTGAGCAAGAGTTTGCCGTGAGCGTAGAAAGAAACGTGGGACTCCGTACTCATCGGGTGGTGTTCGTGAATTGGGTGAAGAACGTATGCTGAGTGTACTGCAAAAAGACGATGGACAATGGACGATGGACTATCTATAACGTACGTCGTCACGTCGTTACGGTGTCACGTCGTTACGCTTAACCCTCAACCACTTTTTTCAAGGATCTCATGCTGCGTTGATGGAAAATAGTCGATGGACGATAGACAATGGACAATGGTCCATGGAAATTCACCTCGTCGCGCTGCCCCTCCAAATGGCTATTTCACGGTCTGGCTGTTCTGGCGCAGTCCTTCGAGGAACTGCCGCACCGAGGCAAAAGATACGACGTGCTGGGCAAAATGGCGAAAGGCTTCTTTCATTTCGCGTTCGTTGGCGCCCAGGTGGTTGAGTATGTTGAGCAGGTGCATTTTCATGTGGCCTTTCTGGATGCCGGTGGTGACCAGCGAGCGCACGGCGGCGAAGTTTTGCGCCAGCCCCACGGCCCCGATGATCTGCATGAGCTCGCGTGCCGAGGGGTTGCCCAGCATCTCGAGCGCCAGGCGTGCCAGCGGGTGCAGGCGTGTCAGGCCGCCCACGGTGCCTACGGCCAGCGGCAGCTCCAGCTCGAAGCGGAAGGTGCCGTCGGCTACCGTGCAGCGGCTGAGGCTGCGGTACTGGCCGCTGCGGGCGGCCCAGGTGTGGCCGCAGGCTTCGACGGCGCGGAAGTCGTTGCCCGTGGCGATGACCACGGCATCCACGCCGTTGAAGATGCCCTTGTTGTGGGTGGTGGCGCGGTGCGGGTCGATCTCGGCGATGCGCACCGCCTTGCGGAAGCGCTCGGCGAAGGTGGCGGCATCCATGTCGGCGCCGCAGTTGCCCAGCGCCTCGACGGGGCACTCGACCCAGGCGTGCACCAGGCAGTCGGGCGTATAGTTCGACAGGATGGCCATGATGACGCTCAGCTCGCGCTCCTCGTCGCGGAAGTGGGGCCAGTCGAGCGCGAACTGCTCGAGCGTGCGGCCGAAGTCTTCGAGCACCGAGTTGATGAAGTTGGCGCCCATCGAGTCGCAGGTCTCGAACTCGACCATGAGCTGGTAGTATCCGGGCTCGTGGGCCGTCATGTCGCGCAGGTGGACGGCGAGGATGCCGCCGCCGCGTTTTTCCATGTTGGCCGTGAGGTAGGCCGCGTTTTTGCGCAAGCGCCGTTCGAGCTCGGGAAAGGCCGCTTCGAGCGCTTCCTTGCGGCCGTGCCAGGTGAAGTGCACCTGCCCCACCTTGCGCGTGTCGATGACGCGGGCGTGGAAGCCGCCGCGCTCGAGCCAGAATTTGGCGGCAGCCGAGGCGGCAGCCACCACCGAGCTCTCCTCGATGACCATGGGCACGCAAAACACCTTGCCGTTGATGAGGAAGTTGGGCGCTACGCCGAAGGGCAGGGGGAAGTTGGTCAGCGTGTTCTCGCTGAAGCCGTCGAGCACGCGCTGCACCTCGGCGTCGGGGTGGCGGAATGCTTCGAGCGTGCGGGCAAACGCTTCGGCATCGGCGCTGAAGTGCTCGGCCACCCAGCGCATCTTCTCTTCCCGGCTCAGGCGCGAAAAGCCGCTGATGGTTTGCTCTTTCTCGTCTCGATTCGTCATGATGTTGGGTCGTGTCGTTGTCGCTGCAAAAATACGGTTCACTGAGGGCCTTCCGGCTTGCGGATGCGCAGGTAGCGGCGCGCCAGCCGGAGGCCGTCGGCCTGGCGCTGCACGTAGCGGCGCAGCGTGTCGTAGTCGCCGCGGGCATGCCTGAGGAAAGCCGAGGCTTGGCCGTAGAGGGCCGGCAGTTGCGACAGCCCCGTGAGGTAGTAGCCGTCGAGGAAGGTGCCTACGCCTCCCGAGATGATGAGCTGGCGGCAGCGCAGGCGCCCGCCCAGCGCTTCGGCCAGGCGGTTGGCCAGTAGCACCATCTGCTCGGCCGTGTGGCCCACGCGGGCCAGCGGCATCCAGGCGTGGCGCGCTTCGTCGTCGGCGCGCAGCATCTCGAGCAGGGCGAAGTTGGTGCCGCCGCTGGCGCCGAAGTCGATGGCCGTCAGGGGCAGCTGCATGAGGGCTTCCATGCTGCGGGGGCCGAAGCCCTGTCCCACCTCTTTGACGATGAGCGGCACGTCGGTGGTCTCCAGCAGCTCCTGTATGGTCTCGATGGGCGGGCGCTGGATGCGGTCGCCTTCGGGCTGCAGCCACTCCTGCAGCGGGTTGACGTGCACGATGAGGCCGTCGGCGCGCAGCTCGGCCACCAGCGCCTCGATGCGGTCGGCGGCCTTGCGGGCGAGCAGCTGCTCTACCTGTGCGATGCCGAGGTTGGCAAACAGCGGCACGTCGGGGCCGGCCACCTCGCGCACGTCGAAGTCGGCGAAGCGCTGCTTGTCCCACAGGATGGAGCGGCACGAGCCCAGCCCCATGCCCATGCCAAACTCGCGGCAGGCGCGGGCCAGGTTGTGGTTGATGGTGTGTGCCAGCTCGGTGCCGCCCGTCATGCTCGACACCCAGATGGGCAGCCGCAGCTCCTTGCCGGCGAAGGGCAGGGGGGGCAGCGGCTCGTCGGGGGCGGGCATGGCCGCCAGCATGGGTTCGTACCAGAAGCGTTCGTCCACGCGGGCGGCCTCGAGCTGGGCCTCGAACGCCAGCTCGATGTGGTCGCGCTTGCGGCGCGCGGCTTCGGGGTCGGCCCCGGTGATGGGTTGTTTTTCCGGTTTCATGCAGTCGATTTTCCTGGTATTGCGGCCTGCGCACCGTTGGCCATGCACATCGGCAAACGGCGGTTGCTCGAGGCCCCGTCCTGAGGCCGCTGCCGCAAAGGTAGGACAACAGCAAAAGGCAGCCGTTGTTCCGGCAGGGCCGGACAGGGGGTGCGCAAGGCGGCCTTTTCCCGGGCCATTTTCAAAGCTGTGCGAAATTTGGACTGTTTTTCAGGCTTTTAACGGATGGCGTTAACAAATTTTTTCAGCCGGATGATTTGGAAAACGGCATGGGCGAATTACCTTTGCAGCCGCTTTTGATGGCACGACCAAAATTATTCAATCAAAACCCGTTCAAGAGGTGGATACACTGAGTTACAAAACCAAATCGCTCCGCAAGGAAGATGTGGACCGCAAGTGGTACATCATCGACGCGGAAGGCGAAGTCGTCGGGCGCCTCTGCTCGCGCATCGCGCACGTGCTGCGCGGCAAGCACAAGCCCTCCTACACGCCGCACGTGGACAACGGCGACTACGTGATCGTGATCAACGCCGACAAAGTGCGTTTCACGGGCCAGAAGTGGGTCAAGAAAGAGTACATCCGTCACTCGCACTATCCCGGTGGCCAGAAGGTGACCACGGCACGCGAGATGCGTGAGCGCTTCCCCGAGCGCATCATCGAGCACGCCGTGCGTGGCATGCTGCCCAAGAATCGCCTGGGCCGCCAGATGTTCAAGAAGCTGTTCGTGTATGCCGGTCCGGAGCACCCGCATGCCGCACAGAAACCCGAACCTTTCAATTTCTGAGACCAGACGGCGCGGGGCACAGGGCCTCGCGCAGCCTGACAAATCTGCTCATTTATGGAAATGATTCACACCATAGGTAGAAGGAAAGCATCGGTAGCGCGTCTGTACATGCGCAAAGGCAAAGGGCGCATCTTCGTCAACGGTCGCGACTACACCGACTACTTCCCCCAAATCCACGTCCAGCATGGCCTGCTCGACCCGTTCCGCGTCGTCGAGCTCGATCCGAAGCTCTACGACCTGAAGATCCGCGTCGATGGTGGCGGCTTCAAGGGGCAGGCCGAGGCCATCCGCCTGGCCATTGCCCGGGCGCTCGTGCAGCTCAACGAGGACTATCGCCGTCCGCTCAAGGAGCACAAGCTGCTCACGCGCGATGCCCGCGAGGTGGAACGCAAGAAGTACGGCAAGCCCAAGGCACGCAAGAGCTTCCAGTTCTCGAAGCGTTGATGCCGCTGCGGCGCTTTGCGTACCGATTTTCGAATCAAAAAATTTGTTGTTGCAATGCAATTACCTTCCTATAAAGAACTGCTCGAGGCCGGCGTACACTTTGGCCACCTGAAGAGCAAGTGGAACCCCAAGATGGCGCCTTACATCTTTGCGCAGCGCAAGGGCATCCACATCATCGATCTGAACGCCACGATCCGCCAGCTCGAAAAGGCCCAGCGCGCCCTGTTCTCGCTGGCCAAGTCGGGCCGCAAGATCCTGTACGTGGCCACCAAGAAGCAGGCCCGCGACATCGTGGCCAATGCCGCCCGCTCGGTCAACATGCCCTACGTCACCGATCGCTGGCTGGGCGGTATGCTGACCAACTTCGCCACCATCCGTCGCTCGGTCAAGAAGATGCAGAGCATCGAGCAGCTGCTCAACGACGAGCGCGCCACCAGCATGACCAAGAAGGAGCGCCTGACGCTCACGCGCGAGAAGAACAAGATGGAGAAAGTGCTGGGCGGCGTGGCCGACATGCATCGCCTGCCGGCAGCCCTCTACATCGTGGACATCCACCACGAGCACCTCGCCGTGGCCGAAGCCAACCGCCTCGGCATCCGCACCTTCGCCATGGTGGACACCAACTCGGATCCCACGCTCGTCGATTTCCCCATCCCGGCCAACGACGACTCGTCGAAGTCGGTAGAGGTGATCACGAAGTACGTCACCGAGGCCATCCGCGAAGGGCTCGAGGCGCGCAAGAGCGCCAAGGCCGAGCAGGGCGAAGCCGCCGGCTAAAACTTTTTTGGCCGCAAGGGTGTCTTCGTGGGGGTCTCGAGCCCCGCACCCCCGCGTGGGGGCCCATTTTGTGAAAACCTTTTAAATCCCGAATTGAAGATGAGTGCAATTACCGCTGCAGACGTAAAGAAACTGCGCGAAATGACCGGCGCAGGCATGATGGACTGCAAGAAAGCCCTGGCCGAGGCCGAGGGCGACTTCGAAAAGGCCATCGAGATCCTGCGCAAGAAAGGCCAGAAGCTGTCGAGCAAGCGCGCCGACCGCGAAGCCAAGGAAGGCGTCGTCATCGCTCAGGTGTCGGACGACAAGACGCGCGGCGTCATCGTCAAGCTGAGCTGCGAGACCGACTTCGTGGCCAAGAACCAGGACTTCATCGACCTGGCCAAGAAGTTTGCCGATATCGCCCTCGAAAAATTCCCCGCCACCCTCGAGGAGCTGCTCAGCCAGCCCTTCGACGGCATCACGGTGGGTGAGAAGGTGACCGAGCAGATCGGCATCATCGGCGAGAAGATCGAGCTGAGCTACGAGCGCCTCGAAGCACCCATGGTGTGCCCCTACATCCACATGGGCTATCGCGCCGGCGTACTGGTAGGCCTCAACAAGGCCGACGACAAGTACTACGAGGCAGGCCGCGACGTGGCCATGCAGGTAGCTGCCATGCGCCCCATCGCCGTAGACAAGGACGACGTCGATCCCTCGGTGATCGAGAAGGAGATCGAGATCGGCAAGGAGCAGGCGCGCCAGGAAGGCAAGCCCGAGCAGATCGTCGAGAAGATCGCCATGGGCAAGCTCAACAAGTTCTTCAAGGAAAATACGCTGCTCAACCAGCAGTTCGTCAAGGACGGCTCGATGACGGTACGCGACTACCTCAAGAGCCTCGATCCGGAGCTGACCGTCACCGGATTCAAGCACATTGAATTGGGTTAAAAAGCCACAAACGCAAGGCGAATCATCGAAAGATGGTTCGCCTTTTTTCTGTGTGCCTTTCGGCAAACACCACCGCTGCACACCCGCTGACACCCCTTTTCCGTAAACCGACAGAAACAGATTTTCGCATTGGGAATGGAGGCAAAACCTAAATACAAGCGCGTGCTGCTGAAGCTCAGCGGCGAGTCGCTCATGGGCAACAAGCAGTTCGGCATCGACCCCGAGATGCTGCAGCACTATGCCCGGCAGATCAAGCGCCTGGTGGACCTGGGCGTCGAGGTGGCCATCGTCATCGGCGGTGGCAACATCTTCCGCGGGCTGCAGGCCAAAGACTCGGGCATCGAGCGCGTGCAGGGCGACTACATGGGCATGCTGGCCACCGTCATCAACGGCATGGCCCTGCAGAGCGCCCTGGAGGGCCACGGCGTCTATACGCGGCTCATCTCGGCCATCGAGATGAAAGCCATCGCCGAGCCCTACATCCGCCGCCGCGCCATCCGCCACCTCGAGAAGGGGCGCGTGGTCATCTTCTCGGCCGGCACGGGCAGCCCCTACTTCACCACCGACTCGGCCGCGGCCCTGCGCGCCAGCGAGGTCAATGCCGAGGTCATCCTCAAGGGCACCCGCGTCGATGGCATCTACTCGGCCGACCCCGAGAAAGACCCCACCGCCGTGCGCTACGAGCGCCTCACCTTCACCAAGGTCATCACCCTGGGCCTGGGCGTGATGGACATGACGGCCTTCACCATCTGCCGCGAGAACAACCTGCCCATCATCGTCTTCGACATCAACGACCCCGACAACCTCTACCGCATCGTCATGGGCGAGGCGGTAGGTACGCTCGTCGAGGCCGATTGAGCCGCTCCGGCTCGTTCCCCTTTCGTGAGCCTGATTGGGCGAGAAGAGTGAGGAGAGAGTAGTGAAGTGAAGCGTGGCGTGCCGCCGTGTCTTCGCGTCCCCGATGCTCGGCGTCTGTCCCGAGTATCGGGAACAGGCGTAGCGCGAGGCAAACCCTCAACCCTACACGCTCAACGCTCAACCGGTTTCACCGATTCACCCCATTCACCCGATTTCACCAGGACTCTGTGGCCCTCTGTGCGTGCTCTGTGAAACGCTGTGTAACCAAAAGCGGTTGTCAGCCCACTTCCCGCGCGACGGTGGAGGATGGACAATAGACGATGGACTATCTATGCTGGACGTCGTCACAGCCTGCCACGATGAAATCGGGGTCGGAACAGGCTCCGATGAAATCGGGGTCGTCACGCGTCACGCTCCCCCATCTTGCCCTCCCGCCGTGGCACGAGCCACTGCTGCCGGGTCCTTTTTGCCGGAAGGTGCCACCTGTTCGAAAATCTCGGCGTAACGGGGGTGGTTGGTGCCCATGAGGCGATCCCAGATGTTGAAATACAAGCTGAAGTTGTAGCGGCCATACCGGTGGTGCAGGTCGTGGTGCGTGGGCGTATTGATCCATTTGCCGGCAGGGCTTCGCACAAACCGTTTCGGGAAAAACTCGAAGCCCAGGTGGCCGGCCACGTTCCACAACAGGGACCAGGTGGCGAACAACATCAGGGCCAGGGGGTGCAGCGGCAGGATCCACACGATGACGGGTACGATGGCGAACTCCAGCAGCGCTTCCAGTGGATGAAACGACAGGGCGGCCCAGGGCGTGGGCGTGCGCGAGTCGTGATGGACACGGTGCAGCAGGCCGAAGAGCCGCGGGTGATGCATCAGCCGATGGATCCAGTAAAAGTAGGTGTCGTGCACGACCATCAGCACTGGAATGGACAGCCAGAACCACAGCAGCCCCTTTTCCGACACATCGTGGTAGAGACAGGGGTGCACGTATCGGTCGAACAGCAGGGTGCCCAGGATGAGGAGTGCGAAGATGGCCGAGGTGCCAAGGGAATGCAGGATCTCCGAGCGTATCTGCTTCGGTTGGGGCCACCGTCCCTGAATCTTGCGCAACCATCTTTGGGGCTGACGCCAAACATAGGCCAGCCACCATGCCAGGCCGGCGAAGAGCAGGTAGCGGGCCGCCACGATAGTGAACACGAGGGCCGCGACGGCCGCTATACCTGCGCCACGGGAAAGCAGTTCGGGGGGAAGCATTTGTCTTTTGTTTTAAAGAAGGCGTGGCAAGGGGCGAAAAGGACGCCGTGCCACGCCGTGGTTGTTTGGGGGTAGGGAGGTGCGCGCGTCCTGCGCAAAAGGGGGGGCTTACAGGTCGATGTCGAACGTCTCGCCATTGATGACGACCGTGGCGTCGCCATTGCCGAGAAACTCGATGCTGCCTTCGATAGTGACGGGCACGCCATCATCTACCGATACGGTGAGGACGAATGTGGCCGTACCGCCCGTGATCTCGAAGGCGTCCTTGTCGAAGGTGACGTTCTCGGCGGTAATTTCGAGCGTGAGCGTGTAGGTGCCTTCCAATTGGCTGGAGCCGATGCCGACGCCCTTGCCTTGCACCGTGCCGTCGAAGGTGTACAGGCCGTTGATGACGTATTCGGGCTGGGCGGGGGCTATGCCGCTGAGGTCGAAGGCCGTGAGAGCCGTGAAGCTGCCCATCGAGCGATAGGTCTCGAACCCCCCCGAGGCATCGCCCACGTACTGCATTTGGACAGGCACATTGAGCTGGTTGCATTCCAGCGTCCATTGGATGTCGTTGGTGTAGTTCACATAGCCGTTGGGCAGGTTGCGGTTGTAGGAGAGCGTGGTGTCATTGGTCTCGCCGCAATCGACCAGGGCATTGCCGTTGCTGTCGTAAGAACCGGCAGCCATTGCAGCGGCGTTCTCGGCTTCGGCACTCATCCCTTCGGTATTGCTGCCCATGGCCGTCTCCACCAGTTCGGCCGCTTCTTCTTCGCTGATGGTTTGCTCGGGCTGGGGTTGTTCGTCGTTGGTGGGTTGGCAGGCGGTGACGAGCCATACGAGGCTGGCAAGCGTGAGCAGTGACATGATTTTTTTCATGGCGATCCTTGTTTTGAGGTTGAAAAAATTTCGTTGTCGCCACAAAGAAGCGGGCGGGGTGGGCGCCCGGGCCATTTTTTTCAATCATCTGCAAGAAGGACTCAACGTACGGCGTCACTGCGGGTCGTGCTCCCAGACGCGCCATTCGTTGAGCCAGACGCGTCGCTCGTTGGAGGGTTTTGCTGAAAGGCTGCTGCAAGCCATAGTTTTGCAGTATGGAATACGAGCCGCTCCGACCGATCAACAAGACGCTCAACCGCTCCTTCCAGGCGGCCTTCTGGCTGTTTGTCATGCTCATTGGCACCTTGTTCTTCAGCCAGTACATGCCGTGGGAGGTGGCCTTCTGGCGCACGGCGGCCAACCTGGCGCCGCTGGCGGCCCTTTGCTACTTCAATGCTTTGGTGCTGGTCAACAAGGTGCTGGAGCGGGGCTACTACGTCGGCTACGTGCTCAGCGCCATTGCGCTCATCCTGGCGTTCGTGCCACTGCGGCTGTATGTCAACTCGCTCTTCCCCGATCCACTGCGCGAGACCGGCCTGGAGAAAGTGCTCAGTCCCGCCTTTGGGGCCATCATCACCAATATCGGGGTGGTGCTCGTCAGCGCCCTGTATCAGGTGTTGTTCAATCGCGTGCGGCGCGAGCACCTGGCCGTGCAACTGCTGCAAAAGCAGCAGGAGGCCCAGTTGCAGCTGCTGCGCGCCCAGATCAACCCGCATTTTCTGTTCAATACCCTTCACAACATCTACTCCATGGCCATCACCGGCTCGCGCTACACGGCCAGTGCCGTGCTCAGCCTCTCCCAACTGTTGCGCTATGTCATCTACGATGCCCGCAAGGAGCGCGTACCGCTTGGCCGGGAGATCAGCCATATCGAGCGCTACGTGGCATTGTTTCAGATGCGCTTTGCCGAGCCGGTGCGCATCGAGCTGGAAGTGAGCGGGCCCGTGGACGACTGCCTCGTCGAGCCCATGCTGTTGCTACCCCTCGTGGAAAACTGTTGCAAACACACCGACTTCGTGCACAACCCGCAAGCCTTCGTGCACCTCTCACTCGAAGTGAGTCCTGACGCGGGACGACTGCGTTTCCGCACGCGCAACACCAAAGACGACGCCGACAAGGCAAAAGACGCCGTCGGCGGTGTGGGCCTGGCCAACATGCGTGCACGTCTGGCGCTGCGCTACCCCGATGATTTCGTCTTGACAACCCGCGATGACGGCACTATCTTTGAAGTTTTGCTGGAAGTGCCAACTTCGCCCATTCATGCCGAGCCCGCCACCCATACGCACCCTGCTCGTCGATGACGAATATCCTGCGCTGCAGTTGCTCCAATCCTTCCTCGAAAACGTGCCCGACATCGAAATCGTCGGCGCCACCCAGTCGCCCCTCGAAGCCCTCGAGCTGCTCCGGCGCCAGCACGTCGATCTGCTCTTCCTCGACATCCAGATGCCCCATCTCAAGGGCAATGCCCTGGTCAAGGCGCTGCGTCGTCCGCCCCTGGTCGTCTTCACCACTGCATATGCCGACTACGCCGTCGAGGCCTTCGAGCTCGAAGCAGTGGACTACCTCGTCAAGCCCTACTCGCTCGAGCGCCTCCTGCTGGCCCTCGACCGGGTGCGCGCCCGCCGCGGTATCGCCCCGCCCGCCCAGAACAATAGCCTTTCGGCAAATGACGCCTCGCCTTCCGCCAACACCCACCTCGTCGTCAAAAGCGATGGCCAGTGGCGGCGCATTCCGCTGGCCGACATCCTCTACATCGAGGGGCTGCGCGAGTACGTGCGCCTGGTGACCAGGCGCGGCCGCTACGTCGTACTCGAACGCATGCACCAACTCGAGCAAGCATTGCCGGCCGACCGCTTCATTCGCACCCACAAGTCGTGGATCGTGGCCATCGGTCAGGTCGAGGCCCTCGAAGGCAACTGTCTCGTGCTGGGCGAGCACAGGATCCCCGTCAGCCGCAACCGCCGCGACGAAGTGGTGCGCCGCATTTTTGGCCAGGAGCTCTGAGCCGCTGCTTCTTTTTCCGGATGGTCGGTGCAACAGCGCCCTTGTGCCTCCGGCCCTTTGCCGGCCTGCCTGCTGCCTCTTTCGGCACGGGCGGCAGCTCGTCCGTTTCCAATGGTGGATGTCCTATCTTTGTAGCCGCTCTTGTCCGCATTTTTCCATTCAGACAATCAGGATTTTGCTTTTCGCAAAACGAAAAATACAGGCCGTATGAACAAGTGGTTGCCCATTACCCTTGCCGCAGCAATGGCCGTGGCCATCGCGTGGTGGGGCTGCACGCCCAAAACGACCCAACAGACCACGGAGACGAACGTGAGCCAGGACACCACCCAGACGACGTCCTCACAGCCCGAACCGGAGCCCCTGAGTCCGTGCCCCACCTTCGACGACGCGCCCAACCCCGACAAGGCCATCGAAAACTACGTGCTCTACCACGACTTCATGAAGACGCAGGAGTACGATCAGGCCTTCGACTACTGGCGAAAGGTGTACGAGGTGGCTCCTGCCGCCGACGGCCGCCGCAACTCGGTCTTCGCCGACGGCATCTGGTTCTACGAGTACTTCCTCTCGAAAGAGACCGACTCGCTCAAACGCGAAGCCCTCATCGACACCATCTTCATGCTCTACGACGAGGTGGACAAGTGCTATCCCGAAGGGGGCTATATCGTCGGTCGCAAGGCTTTCGACCTGTACTACAAGTATCCATGGCGCGCCAGCCGCGAAGAGATCTTCCAGATGTTCAGGCAGTCCATCGACATGGACAGCATCGAGGCGCAGTACTTCGTGCTCAACCCCTTCACCGCGCTGCTCGTCGAGATGCACAAGGAAGGCAAGATCAGCGACGAGGAGGCGCGCCACTACGTCACCCTGCTCGAGCAGATCCTCGAATACGGGCCGGCGCACTGCGAGGGCGAGGTCTGCCAGGCCTGGGAGGTGGTGCTCGAGTACGTGCCCGCCCGCCTCGAGTATTTCGAGACCATCAAGGGCTTCTACGACTGCGACCATTACAAGAAGAAATACCTGTCGCTCTACCTCGAAAACCCCGACGACTGCGACGTGCTGCGCAACGTGTACAGCTACCTCAAGTGGGGCGGCTGCCCCGAAGACGACCCCGACTTTCAGCAGCTCATCCAGGTGGGCAATGAAAAATGCCGCGAGGCCGGCCTTGCCGAGATCGCGTTCGAGTGTCTCAAGAACGCCGACTACGAGTGCGCCATCGAGGGCTTCGAGAAAGCCGCCGAAGAGGAGACCGACATCGACAAGAAGGCGCGCTACTACCTGCTCATCGCCAAGGTGTACTACGCCCACCTGAAAAACTTCCCCAAGGCGCGCCAGTACGCGCGCAAGGCTGCCGCGGTGAAGCCCAACTGGGGTGAGCCCTACCTGCTCATCGGGCGCCTCTACGCCTCGAGCGGCCCCCTGTGCGGCCCCGGCCGCGGCTGGGACAGCCAGGTGGTCACCTGGGTGGCCATCGACGAGTGGCAGAAAGCCAAGCGCGTCGACCCCAGCGTGGCCGACGAGGCCAACAAGCTCATCGCCCGCTACAGCCAGTACATGCCCAGCCGCGAAGACATCCACCAGCGCCTGCTGCACGAGGGCGACCCCTACTTCGTCGGCTGCTGGATACAGCAGCGAACCACGGTGCGCGCCGCGCCGAAGTAAGTCGGGCCGACCGTGCCGCAGCGACGCCCGCGCATGCGCGTCGCTGCGGCAGCAGCCCCTGCACCATGTTGTGAACCACCAACGCCACCGCTCATGTCCCAACCCATGCTCCGCCTCCACGAAGTCGTCAAGACCTACGACGGCACGGTAGCCGTCGATCACGTCAGCTTCGAGGTGCCGCGCGGCGCCATCTACGGCCTGCTGGGCCCCAACGGCGCCGGCAAAACCTCGCTCATCCGCATCATCACCACCATCACGGCTGCCGACGGCGGCGAGGTGTGGCTCGACGGCGAGCGGCTCAACCCCACCCACCCCGAGCAGATCGGCTACATGCCCGAGGAGCGCGGCCTGTACAAGAAGATGCGGGTGGGCGAGCAGCTGCTCTACCTGGCGCGCCTCAAGGGCCTTTCGGCAAAAGAAGCCCGCCAGCGCATCGAGTGGTGGCTCGAGCGCTTCGACTGCGCCGACTGGTGGGGCAAGAAGGTGGAGGAGCTGTCGAAGGGCATGCAGCAGAAGGTGCAGTTCATCGCCACCGTGGTGCACCAGCCCAAGCTGCTCATCCTCGACGAGCCGTTCAGCGGCCTCGACCCCGTCAACACCAACCTGATCAAGGACGAGATACGGCGCCTCAACGCCGAGGGCGCCACCATCATCTTCTCCACCCACCGCATGGAGCAGGTCGAGGAGATCTGCGAGCAGATCACCCTCATCAACAAGGGCCGCAACATCCTCACGGGGCGCGTGGCCGACCTCAAGCAGCGCTTCAAGGAGCACCGCTACCGCATCGAGTACGAGGGCGCCTTGCCCGACGCCCTGGCCGCCGCCGACGCGGCCAACGACCGCTTCCGGGTGATCGCACAGGATGAGCGGGGCATCACGGTGCAGGTGGCCGACGACGCCATCGCCAACGAGGTGCTGCGCCTGCTGCTCGATGCCGGCGTGCGCATCACCCGCTTCGAGGAAATCCTGCCCACGCTCAACGAGATCTTCATCCGGCTGGTGACGGAAAGGGAACCCGTGACGTCGTAATACGGACAGCGCCCCGCTCAACCCCTTCGGCCCCCGTGACGTTGTGCTACCGGTGCGTCTGCCGAGGCGACCACCAAATCCTTTGTAAAACCTAACTTTGCGCCCGCTATGATGGTACAGATGTTCAAGTCCAAGATTCATCGTGCGGTGGTGACCGAAGCCAACCTCAACTACATGGGGAGCATCACCATCGACGAGGAATTGATGGAAGCCGCCAACATCCTCGAAGGCGAGCGCGTGCAGATCGTGAACAACAACAACGGCGAGCGCCTCGAGACCTACGTCATCAAGGGCGAGCGCGGTTCCGGCGTCATCGGCCTCAACGGCGCGGCTGCGCGCAAGGTGCAGCCCGGCGACGTGGTCATCATCATCTCCTACGCCTGGATGGACGTCGAAGAGGCCAAGAACTACAAGCCCATCGTCGTCTTTCCCGAAGAGGGCAACAAACTCCCCAAGTAACTTCACGGCATGAACCAGCAGCCTGCCCCGAAAAGCGTGCAGCGTCCCGTTTGGCGCAAGCTGTTGCAGCCCCTGCTGTTCCTCGCCATTGGCTCGGTCATCCTGTGGCTGGTGTATCGGCACCAGGCGCGCGCCTACGAGGCCCAGTGCGCCCTCGACGGCATCCCCGCCGACGAGTGCAGCCTGCTGGCCAAGATCGCGTCCGACTTCGCGAGCGTGCACTACGGCTGGATCGCGCTGGTGCTGCTGGCCTTCCTGGTCAGCAACGTCAGCCGCTACGTGCGCTGGCAGATGCTGCTCGAGCCGATGGGTTACCGCATCCGGCCGCTCAACGGCTTCCTGAGCATCATGCTCGGCTACTTTGCCAACCTGGGCTTTCCGCGCATCGGCGAGGTGGTGCGGGGCGGCACGCTGGCGCGCTACGAGCGCATCCCCGTCGAGCGGGTGATGGGCACCATCGTCGTCGATCGCGCACTCGACTTCCTCTCGCTCTTCGCCGTCATCGGGCTGGCGCTGGCCCTCGAGTTCGACACCATCGCGGCCTTCCTGCGCGACAATGCCGTTTTGCCCGAGGCGGGCCTGCTGCGCAGCACCTGGTTCTGGGGCGGCATGGCGGGCCTGGCCGCGGCAGGGGTGGTGTCGTGGCGGCAGCGCGCCCGCCTGATGGAGTGGCCGCTGGCGCAGAAAGTGGCTGCCATGGCGCGCGGCTTCGCGCAGGGGCTGCAGTCCATTCGCGCCGTGCGGCGCCCCTTCTGGCTGCTGGTGCACAGCGTCAACATCTGGCTGATGTACTTCCTGATGACCTGGCTGGCCTTCTTCGCCTTCGAGCCCACGAGCCACCTGCCCGCCGTGGCGGCACTGCTCGTGTTCGTCTTCGGCAGCCTGGGCATCGTCGTGCCTTCGCCCGGCGGCATGGGCACCTACCACGCCATGGTGATCGCCGCCCTGGCCCTCTACCACGTCTCGGGCGACGACGCCTTCTCCTTCGCCAACATCCTCTTCTTCAGCATCAACATCGGTTGCAACGTCCTCTTCGGCGTGCTCGCCCTCGTGCTGCTACCACTCGTCAATGGGAGAAGGGGTGACGGAGAGACAGAGTGAGGGAGTGAGGAGAGAGGAGTGAAGAGTGAGGAGGGGCGGTGT